>JBDHRZ010000105.1:0-8380 GCA_039807845.1 Rhodoferax sp. | reverse complement strand
CGCGGCGGCGATTTCCTTGGTGGAGCGAAAGCGGCTCATTTCGGCCACCTTGACGGGCCACTTGCCGAACCGGTCGACCAGGGTCTGGTAATGCTGTTCGGCCAGCAGCGTGGTCGGCGCCAGCAGCGCCACCTGCCGGCCGCCGGTGACGGCGACGAAGGCGGCGCGCAGCGCCACCTCGGTCTTGCCGAACCCCACGTCGCCGCAGACCAGCCGGTCCATCGGGCGCGGGCTGATCATGTCCTGGATCACGGCATGGATCGCCGCGCGCTGGTCGGCGGTCTCCTCGAAGCCAAAATCGCCGGCGAAGGCTTCGTAGTCGTCGGCGGCGTAGCGGAATGCGTGTCCCTGGCGCAGCGCGCGCCGGGCGTAGATCGCCAGCAGTTCGGCCGCCGCATCGCGCACTTGCTGTGCCGCCTTGCGTCTGGCCTTGTCCCATTGGCCGGACCCGAGCTTGTGCAGTGGCGCCTCGTCGGCACTCACGCCGGTGTAGCGGCTGACCAGTTGCAACTGGCTGACCGGAACGTACAGCACGGCGGCGCCGGCATACTCGAGCTGCAGGAACTCCTGGCTGGCCTGCGCGCCATCGGGGCCTTGCGGCCCGAGTGCCAGGTTCACCAGCCCGCGGTAGCGGCCGACGCCGTGCGCGCTGTGCACCACGGGGTCGCCCACCTGCAGTTCGCTGAGATCCCGGATCAGGGCATCGACATCGCTCACCGGCTCCTGCTTCCTGCGCCGACGCGTCACCGGGCCACTGGCGAACAACTCGGTCTCGGTGACGAGGTCGACGCCTGCATCGAGCCAGGAGAAGCCGTTCATCAGGCCCGAAGTCGCCAGGCCCAGTCGCTCGGGGCCGTGCAGAAACTCCCGCAGCGAGTCGACGCGCACCGGATCGAGCCCGCTGGCGCGCACGAAGTCGAGCAGGCTCTCGCGCCGGCCGGCGCTTTCCGCCAACAGCAGCACCCGGTGCGCGGTGCGCGCGAGGTGCTCCTTCAGGCGCGCCAGCGGATCCTCCGCGCCGCGCACCACCGTCAGGGGCGGCAGGCTGCGCCAGTTGTCCTGTGCCGCTTCGCTCGCTTCGTCGGCGTGCGCGCGCAACGCCAGTTGCGCGTGCGGCCTGGCGCAGGTGTAGAACTGCGCGGCATCGAGAAACAGCGCCTGCGGCGGCAACACCGGGCGCTCCGGGTCACCCTGCGCCAGCCGGTGGCGCTCGCGTGCGTCCTGCCAGAAGCGCATGAAGGCCGATTCGATGTCGCCGTGCAGCACCAGCGTCGTGTCCGTGCCGAGATAGTCGACTACGGTGGCGGTCTGATCGAAGAACAATGGCAGGTAATACTCGATGCCTGCCGTGGCGACACCCGCACCGATGTCCTTGTAGATCCGGCTCCTGGTCGGATCGCCTTCGAGCAGTTCCCGCCAGCGGCTGCGAAAGCCGGTGCGGGCCGCCTCGTCCATCGGGAACTCGCGCCCGGGCAGCAGGCGCACCTCGGGCACCGGATACAGGCTGCGCTGGGTGTCGGGGTCGAAGCTGCGGATGCTGTCGATCTCGTCGTCGAACAGATCCACCCGATACGGCATCGGCGCACCCATTGGATAGAGGTCGATCAGGCTGCCGCGCACGGCGTATTCGCCCGGGCCGACCACCTGGCTCACCAGCTGGTATCCGGCCAGCGCCAACTGGGCCCTGAGCCGGGCCTCGTCGAGCTTCTGTCCGGTCTTGAAGTGGAAGGTGTAGGCCGCCAGGAAGGCCGGCGGCGCGAGCCGGTACAGCGCGGTCGTGGCCGGCACCAGCACCAGATCGAGATCCTGCTCCTGGCCGCGGCGCGTGATGCGCCACAGGGTCGCAAGCCGCTCGCTGATCAGGTCGTGGTGCGGCGAGAAGGCGTCGTAAGGCAGCGTCTCCCAGTCGGGGAACAGCGCGCTGCGCAGTTCCGGCTCGAAGAACGCGATCTCCTCGAGCAGGCGCTGTGCATCGCCGGCCTGCGCGGTGACGATCGCCGTGCGCCGACCCTGCATCCTGTCCGCAGCCGCCAGGCGCGCCAGCAGCACGGCGTCGGCGGAGCCCACTGGCCGTGGCACGGTATACCGTTGACCGGGCTTGAGTCTGGGCAGATCCATGCGCGAGGGGGGGTGGGGCAGCGTGATGGCGGCGCGCGTGCCATGGGACGCGCAAGCGGCAGCGAGTGGTTCGCGTGATTCTAGTTTGCCCGTCCCGCCTGCACCGCGCGGGGGGCTTGGCGCGCGACCCGCGTGGGGATGAGCCTCCCGGTGCGACTGGTGCACGTGAGGCGATGATTCGTCGGCCTGTGTCTCAAGGCGCCCGGTCGAGCGTGATGGTGGCCGCGAAGCCACCCGCGCTGTGGTTGCGCAGCGTCAGGCTGCCGCCCATGCGCTGGATGTTCTTCTCGACGATTGCCAGTCCCAGGCCGGCCCCGGTGACGGCGGTGCGGGCCGAATCGCCACGAAAGAACGCCTTCGTCAGTTGACCCAGGCTGGCGGGAGAAACACCCGGGCCGCGGTCGCGCAGTTCGATTGCCACTTTCGCCGCGCTGGCGCTGGCGACGAGGTCGACCTCGGCCGGTTGGCCGGGCGCCGACCTGCCGTAGCGCATCGCGTTCTCCAGCAGGTTGGAGATCGCCCGGATCAGGTCGACTTCGTCCGCCATCACGGCCAGGCCGCTCGGGACGTCGATCGTCAGGCGGATGTCGCTGGCGTCCCGGAGTGCCTGTACACAGCGGTCGACGACCTCCGTCAGCATCACCGGCGCCAGGTCGTTTTGCCCAGGACGCGCATAGTCGAGGAACTTGTTGATGATGGCGCTGGCCTGGTCGATGTCGGCGGCCATCTGCTCGCGTGCCTCGCTGGCGCTCACGCTGAGTTCGGTTTCCAGCCGCAGCCGGGCCAGCGGCGTGCGCAGGTCGTGCGAGATGCCCGCCAGCATGGTGGTGCGGTCCTGCTCGATCTGGGCGAGCTTGCGCGACATCCGGTTGAACTCGATGTTCACTTCCCGAATTTCGCGCGTCACGGCGGACTCGTCGAGCGCGCCGGCATCGAATTCGCCCTCGCGCACCCGCCGGGCGGCAACCGACAGCCGGCGCAAGGGCCGGTTGATCAGACCGGTGATCAGGGCGGCGCCGGCGAGCGAGAGCGCGGTGGTGATCGCGAGCCAGATGATCCAGGTCTGCCCGACCCGCGGAGAGAGCCTGGTTGGGTCGGTCAGCATCCAGTAGCGGTCCTCGTCGATGGTGAAGCCGATCCACAATCCATTCTGGCCGTTCACCCTGGCCGCCACCACGGTGTCGGGACCCAGCCGCGCTTCGAGTTCCCGCGTCATGTGTTGCCACAGCGCATCGGCGGGGAAGGGGTCGAAGCGGTCGTCGGGTTCGCGTGGCAGGATGCGCACGGCCTCCTGCTCGGTCATGGTCTTGATCAGTGAGATGCGCGCGATCGAATCGGCGTGGATCAGCGCCGCCCGGCTCAGGTTGACGATGGAGGCGATCTGCTGCGCGGTCTGGACTGCGCGTGGCTCGAGTTCGAGCACGCGCATCGTCTGCAGCCACGTCAGGTTGCTCACCAGCAGCAGGGCCGCCAGCAGCAAGAAGGTGCGCCCGAACAGGCTGAAGCTGCGCCGCTGTCTCAGTGCCGGCGTTGCCGGCGTGTCGTGCCGCGCGGAGGCCGCGACGCTGGAGTCGGGTTCGGCCAGGGGATCAGGCGCTGCCATCCGGCACGAACACGTAGCCAACGCCCCAGACCGTCTGGATGAAGCGCGGGTTGGCCGGGTCGGCCTCGATCAACTTGCGCAAGCGAGAAATCTGCACGTCCAGGCTGCGGTCGAACGGCTCGAACTCACGCCCGCGCGCCAGTTGCGCCAGTTTTTCGCGCGACATCGGCTGGCGCGGATGGCGCACCAATGCCTTGAGCATCGCGAACTCGCCGGTGGTGAGAGGCAATTCCTGGCCGGACTTGTGCAGGCTGCGCGCACCCAGGTCGAAGCGGAACGGCCCGAACTGCACGGTCTCGTTTTCGCTCGATGGCGCGCCCGGGGCCTCCTGGAGCGGCCGACGGCGCAGCACCGCGTTGATGCGCGCCAGCAGTTCGCGCGGATTGAAGGGCTTGCCCAGGTAGTCGTCGGCGCCGACCTCCAGCCCGACGATGCGGTCCACGTCCTCCACCTTGGCGGTGAGCATGATGATCGGCGTGCGGTCGTTCGCTGCGCGCAGCCGGCGGCAGATCGACAGGCCGTCCTCGCCGGGCAGCATCAGGTCCAGCACGATCAGGTCCACCGTCTCGCGCAGCAAGATGCGGTTGAGCGCCTTGCCGTCCTCGGCCTGGTAGACCTCGAAGCCCTCCTGGCTGAGGTAGCGGCGCAGCAGGTCGCGGATGCGGCTGTCGTCATCGACGACCAGGATCTTGTCGCTGCGGGCGGGTGCTTGGGCCATGGTGCCTCCGTGTTCTTGTAACAGCGCCGATTCTGATGGCTGCGTGTGTGGTCGGGCAGTCGTTGCGACGGGGCCTGACAGACTGTTACAACTCTCGCCGAACTGCCACATTTGCAATTGACTTGACTGCGCGGAAGCGCCCTGGCAAGCGGTTATTCTCGCGCGATGCACAAATGGCTTGTGGTGGCGTTGGCCGCCGGCGCGAGCGCTTCGGCGCAGACTCTGCCCAACGCGCCCGAACAGGACCGGGAAGCACGACTGGTGCGCCAGCAGTGGCGGCTGGAACTGCGGGCCGACGTGTCTTCCGCGAGCCGTCGCAGTGAGTTCGAGGGCCTCCAACTGGCGCCGCCGCAGACCAGCCGGGTCGGCGTTCAGATGAGTTCGCAGGCGCGCGCCGAGCTGCGCGAGCAGTTGCGGCAGTTTCAAGTCGCGCCGGCAGTACGACACCGTCCCTGAACGCCTGTTCGATGAATGGGCGCCGGGAGTCAACCCGGCCTGGGCCACAATCCATGCTTTTTCACTAGGGAGCAGATGCATGAATCGCCGTTTGCGCACGTTCGTCGCCGGCGTGCTGCTGGGGCTGGCCGGATGGGTGCAGGCCCAGGGTACTGGCGCGCAGTTTCCCGAGCCGCGCAACGTCGTGCAGTTGTCGGCCAGCGCAACGGTCGAGGTTGCGCAGGACTGGCTCACGCTCACGCTGGGCACCAGCCGGGAGGGTCCGGATGCCGGCGCGGTGCAGGCGCAACTGCGGCAGGCGCTCGATGACGCGCTCGGCATGGCGCGAGCGCAGGCGCAGGATGGCCAGCTCGAGGTGCGCAGCGGCAACTTCCAGCTTGCGCCGCGCTACAGCCGCGAGGGCCGCATCACCGGGTGGCAGGGCAGTGTCGAGCTGGTGCTCGAAGGGCGTGACTTCACGCGCATCGCGGCACTGGCCGGACGCCTCTCGTCGCTCACCATGGCCGGCGTGCAGTTCGGCCTGAGCCGCGCGGCACAGAGTCGGGTCGAGGTCGACGCGCAGGCGACCGCGATCGAGCGCTTCAAGACCAAGGCGGGCGAGATCGCCCGGGGGTTCGGTTTTGCCGGCTACACCCTGCGGGAGGTCTCGGTGCACGCGAATGACCAGGGGGCCACGCCACGCCCGCGCGTGATGGCGATGGCAGCCAGGAGCGCGTTGCCCGACGCACCGGTGCCAGTGGAGGCAGGCAAGGCGGCGGTGGTGGTGACGGTCTCCGGCTCGGTGCAGCTGAAATAACCAGGCCGCGCGCGCCATGGATGTGGCGGATGTGGTCGTCGTCGGTGCCGGCGTGGTGGGGCTGGCGTGCGCGCGCGCATTCGCTGAGCAGGGGCGTGAAGTGCTGCTGCTCGAGCAGGCCGATGCGATCGGCACCGGCATCAGTTCGCGCAACAGCGAGGTCATCCACGCCGGTATCCATTACCCGCCGGGTTCGCTCAAGGCCCGGCTGTGCGTGCAGGGCCGGGACCTGCTGTACGCCTATTGCGCCGAACGCGGGGTTGCGCATCGTCGTTGCGGCAAGTTGATCGTGGCCACTGCACCCAGCCAGCAGGCGCAACTCGCATTGATCCGTGACCAGGCGCTCGCCAATGGCGTCACCGACCTGCAGTGGCTGACGCAGGCGCAGGCACAGACGCTCGAGCCAGCGCTGCGCTGCACCGGCGCCTTGTTCTCGCCGAGCACGGGCATCGTCGACAGCCACGGCTTGATGCAGGCGCTGCGGGCCGATCTGGAACAGGGCGGAGGCACGCTCGTGCTGCGTTGCGCATTCGAATCGGCGCGTCGCAGTGCCGGCGGCATCGAGTTGCACACTGCCGACGGCGCCGCACTGCAGGCACGCGTGCTCGTGAACGCGGCCGGGCTCGCTGCGCCGTTGCTGGCGCGTCGCATCGAAGGTGTCGATGCGGCGCGTGTACCGACGCCGCATTACGCCAAGGGGAACTACTTCAGCCTGGTCGGGCGTGCGCCGTTTGCGCACCTGATCTACCCGATTCCCGCGGCCGCCGGCCTGGGCGTGCACCTGACGCTCGACCTGGCGGGTGCCGCAAGGTTCGGCCCAGACGTTCAGTGGGTCGACGCCGCCGACGATCTGGTGGTCGATGCCTCGCGTGCCGCGGTGTTCCAGGCCGAGGTGCGCAGGTATTGGCCGGCCCTGCCAGACGGCGCCTTGCGACCCGCCTACGCCGGCATGCGCCCGAAACTGCAGCCCGAGTCGGCGGGAGTGGCCGATTTCGTCCTCCAGGGGCCGCGCCAGCATGGCGTTGCCGGCCTGGTGAACCTGTTCGGCATCGAGTCGCCCGGACTCACCAGTGCACTGGCGATCGCGCAGGGGGTGCTGCGCATGGCGCAATCGCCCTAGGCCGATCTGCGGCGTGCGTGCTTGCGCAGCGCCGTCGCGGCCTCCGTCACGAGTTTCGGGCCACGGTAGATCAGGCCGGTGTAGATCTGCACCAGATCGGCACCGGCCTCGATCTTGCCGACTGCGTCCGCGCCACTGCATACACCACCTACTCCGATGATCGGGAAGCCCGGGCCGAGGGCGCTGCGCAGCAGGCGGATCACCTGGTTGCTGCGCGCGGTGACCGGGGCTCCCGACAGGCCGCCGGCTTCCTGCGCATGGGGCAGGCCGGTGACGGCGCTGCGGTCGACCGTGGTGTTGGTCGCGATCACGCCGTCCATCGCGTGCCGACGCAGGGTGCGCGCGATGGCGCCGACCTGCGCGTCGTCCAGATCCGGGGCGACCTTCACGAACAATGGCACGTTGCGGCCATGGCGCTGGCGCAGCAGTTCACGCCGCTGCTGCAGGGCGCCGAGCAGAGCGTCGAGCGCTGCGTCTTCCTGCAGCGTGCGCAGGTTGGACGTGTTGGGGCTGGAGATGTTGATCGCGACGTAGTCCGCGTGCGCATAGACCCCGTCCAGGCAGTCCAGGTAATCCTGCGCCGCCTGCTCCATCGGCGTGCTGGCGTTCTTGCCGATGTTCAGGCCCAGGATGCGGCCCTGGGCGCGAAATGTCGATCGCTGGACGTTGGCCAGGAACGCCTCCAGCCCGTCGTTGTTGAAGCCGAGACGGTTGATCAGCGCCCGGGCTTGCGGCAGGCGGAACATGCGCGGCCTGGGGTTGCCCGGCTGTGCCTTCGGCGTGACGGTCCCGACCTCGACGAAGCCGAAGCCCATTGCGCCCAGGGCGTCGATGCAGCGCGCGTTCTTGTCCAGCCCCGCCGCCAACCCGATCCGGTTCGGAAAATGCAGGCCCGCCAGTTGCACCGGGTCTTCGACCAGGCGGGCGCAATACGCCAGCGCCAGCGGCGTGCGCTGGGTGCGAGCCAGTGCGTCGAGCGTGAGTTCGTGCGCGGCTTCCGCGTCGAGTCCAAACAGCAGGGGGCGGGCCAGGGCGTAGGGGATGAGCGGCATCGGATAATCGCATCAGGTTACCCCGATTGTCCCAAACCACGCTGGCCTGCAAGTGCCACCAAACTCCGATGCGAACCCAGGATGAACTCAAGGCCATGGTCGGCCAGGCTGCACTGCAGTACGTCGTGGCCGGCGAACTCGTTGGCGTGGGCACCGGTTCGACGGTGAACCGATTCATCGATGCGCTGGCGAGCATCAAGGAGACGATCCGTGGCGCGGTGTCGAGTTCGCAGGCCAGCACCGAGCGGCTGCTTGCCGCCGGCATCCCGGTGTTCGACTGCAACGCCGTGCAGACCCTGTCGGTCTACATCGACGGCGCCGACGAGATCGATGGCCAGGGCTGCATGATCAAGGGCGGTGGCGCCGCGCTGACCCGCGAGAAGATCGTCGCGGCGGCGTCGCGGCGCTTCGTCTGCATCGCCGACGCGTCCAAGCTGGTGTCTACGCTGGGCCGGTTTCCCGTGCCGGTGGAAGTGATCCCGATGGCGCGCGAACGCATCGTGCGCCAGTTCGCGGC
>JBDHRZ010000104.1:0-8421 GCA_039807845.1 Rhodoferax sp. | reverse complement strand
CGCCACCACGATGGCGCCCCAGTGCATGGCCGTGGCGTAGAACGACAGCAGCGTGCCTTCCTGGCCGCCGTGCGCGTTTTGCGCCGACGCCATGGCGGAGATGGCCTTGTTCGCCAGGCCGCCCTTGGCCCAGACGCCACCCAGGGTGTCGATGAAGGCGCGCATCTGGCTGGCCATGACGCCAAAGCGCGTCGGGGCCGAAATCAGGTAGGCATTGGCCCACTCCATGTCGGCCGGCGTGGCGTGCGGCACCTGGGCGGTCTTTTCGGCGTGCGCCAGCCAGGCATCCTGGCTGGCGACCACGGCTGCGGGAGCGGTCTCGGGGACTTTGAGCAGGCGTACTTCGGCGCCCGCCGCACGCGCGGTCTCGGCGGCGATTTCGGCCATCTGGTGATTGGTGCCGTAGGTCGAGTAATAGAGGATTGCAAGTTTCACGCTCATGGTTTGCTCCGGTTTCAGCGGGTTGAAGAACTGGTGGGTTGGTGCGGGGTTTCGTATTGTCCGGTACTCATGGCGCGTGGCCAGGAATTGCTGGACGCTGCAACAAGGTACGGTCGGGCGGTCGGGCCAGGTCCAGGATGGGGCCGGCCGGCACGATGCCGTTCGGATTGATGTCCGGGTGGCTGCGATAGTAGTGCTGCTTGATATGGTCGAAATCCACCGTCGCGGCCACGCCGGGCCACTGGACCAGCTCGCGCACATAGCTCCAGAGATTGGGCAGGTCCACCAGGCGGCGCAGGTTGCACTTGAAGTGCCCGTGGTAGACCGCATCGAAGCGGATCAGGGTGGTGAACAGGCGCCAGTCCGCCTCCGTCAGGCGATCTCCCAGCAGCCAGCGCTGCCGGCCCAGGGTGGCTTCCAGGGCGTCCAGGCGCGCGAACAGGCGGCGCACTTCGTGCTCGTAGACCGGCTGTTCGGTGGCGAATCCGGCCTTGTAGACGCCGTTGTTCACCTCGTCGTAGACCACGGCATTGATGGCGTCGATGCGGGCCAGCAACTCGGCCGGGGCGTAGTCGCCGGCGGCGGCGCCGACCGCGTCGAAGGCCGAGTTGAGCATGCGGATGATGTCGCCCGATTCGTTGCTGACGATGGTGTCCTGCTGCAGATCCCACAGCACGGGGACGGTGACGCGTCCGCTGTAGTCGCGCTGCGCGCGCTGATAGACCTGATACAGATATTCGGCACCCGCCACCGGGTCGGCCACCACGCCGGGTGCCGGCGCGAAGGTCCAGCCCTGCGGGCCCATCCAGGGGTTGACGACGGAGACCCCGATCATCGATTCCAGACGTTTCAGCGCGCGCAGGATCAGCGTGCGATGCGCCCACGGGCAAGCCAGTGACACATAGAGGTGGTAGCGGCCCGGCTCGGCCTTGAAGCCGGCCGCGCCGGTCGGCCCCGCACGCCCGTCCGACGTCACCCAATGGCGGAACTGCGATTCGCTGCGCACGAAGCGTCCGCCCGTGCTGGCGGTGTCGTACCACTGGTCATGCCACTGGCCGTCGATCAGAAGTCCCATGCGCGTGCTCCAGTTTCCTTTCCCGTGGGGAGGGAGGCATCCATGGCAGTTCCTGGCAAGGCAGGTGTTTCATTGGAGCCAGAGTGAAAGTCTATTGAATGCAAACTCGTAGATAAACTACCAAACCAGTCAAACATTGTTCCAATTTCAGGATAATGTTTTGGCTGTGACGCCGATCAGCCTGTACGCCAACGACCTCATCCTGTTCGCCCATGTCGTGCAGGCTGGCAGCTTCACGCACGCGTCCGAGCTCACCGGCCTGCCCAAGGCCACGCTGTCGCGGCGTCTGTCGGAACTGGAAAAGGCGCTCGGCGAGCGCTTGCTGCAGCGCAGCACGCGGCGCCTGGTGCTGACCGAATTCGGCCAGCGCATGCTGGTGCACGCGCAGTCCCTGAAGGACGAGGCGGACGAGGCCGCCGCACTCGCGCTGCACCGGCAGGCGACACCGCACGGCACCTTGCGCGTGTCGCTGCCACCGGAATTCCAGGAGCTCTCCCTGGTCGAGGTGGTGACGCGCTTCTCCAGCCTCCATCCGGACGTGCGGCTCGAACTCGACCTGTCGTCGCGCCGGGTCGACCTGGTGGCCGAGCGCTTCGACGTCGCGGTGCGCGCGGCGGTCCAGTTGCCGGACGACCGTACGCTGGTGGCGCGGCGCATCACCACGCTGACCGGCGGGCTCTTCGCAAGTCCCGCCTACCTGCGGCGTCACGGCACGCCTGCCACGCCGGCCGAACTGGCCGCACACCAGGGCCTGGTGCTGGTGACCAGCCTGGGCGAGCGGCAGGCCTGGAGCCTGGCGCAGGGGAGCGTGCGCTGGCAGGGCCTGCCGGCGCGCTGCCTGGCGGCCAATTCGCTCGGCCTGCAGCAGGCGCTGGCGGCGCAGGGGCTGGGCATCGTGGCGCTATCCGAACGCTTCGCCCAAGCGCTGGTGCTGCAGGGCCGGCTGGAGCGCGTCCTGCCGCTCTGGTCTCTGCCGCCCACCGTGATCTGGTGCGTCACGCCCGGGCGCAGCCTGCTGCCGCGGCGCACCGATGCCTTCATCGACTGCCTGCGCGACGTGCTGGTGTAGTCTGGCGGCGTGGCGCGTGCGCACCAGCCTGGCTGGCGGTCACTGCGCTGCCGCAGGCGTCGGTTCGAGCAGCCGCGCGATCAGCGCGTCTTTTTCCTGCCAGAGTTGCTGCACCCAGGCCTGGAACTGCGCCCGCCCCTCGGGGTCGCTGCCGTAGTCCAGGTGGCGCAGTTGCTCCGCGATCGGCAATACCCGCGCGCGCACGATCACCCGGCGCAGGCGGCCCTGCAGGAAGTCCCAGAAGCTCGGTGGGCCGTCCGGGTAGACGATCGTCCTGTCGACGATGGCGCGGAACCTGTCGCCGAGCGCGCCCAGCCCTGCCACGTCCCAGCGCGTGCGCTGGGTGAGCGCCATCCAGCCGCTGTTGTCGGCAATCCAGGTGTGGGCGATCCACTGCAGCACCGGCAGCAGGCGCCGTTGCGCCGCCGGGAACGGCAGCAGCAGCCTGAGCAGGGCAAAGAACAGCAGGAACGGTACCCAGAACAGGATGTTGAGCACCAGAGCCGCGCCGGCGATGATGCCGACCAGCCAGGGTGGGAGCGCGTGCAGCATCGGCCAATTGTCACCCGCGGCCGGTCAGTAGCGGTGCGACAGTTCCAGCATCAGCGTGCGCGGTCGTGCGGTGCGCAGGCGGTCGCATAATCGTCGGCTCGTGACGGAGCGCAACCATGCCCTCGTCTGTCGACGATTGCCCTGAGACTCCATGAACGCAGGCCCTGCGACGGATGCCAGTCGCGCTGCCCACAGTGGCCGCGTGCGGCCGCGGGCTGCCTCCCGCGTGGCGGTGCCGCTTTCGTGGGGCAATGCCAGCGCGGCGATCGTCTCCGCCCTGGGCACGCCGCAGTTGCCCCGGCTGCTGGTCGATGCCGCTGCCGTGCTGGTGCCGTTCGAATACTGCGTGATGTTCGTCTACCGCGGCCGCGCGAATCCGATCCGCATCTACGACAGCCTGCCCGTGCCCTTGTCGCGCGCCGGGCTGGACAACTACACGCGCAGCACCTACGTGCTCAATCCGTTCTACGCCGCCTATCTCGCCGGCCTGCGCAGCGGTGTGTACCGCATGCACGACCTGGCGCCGGACGCCTTCTTCGAACAGGAAGCCATCGGGGGCGTGCAGGCGCACCGCACCGCCTCCGAGGAAATCGGCTACCTGACCGACGGCTGGCCGGCGGGGCGCGAGGAGCTCTGCATTGCGCTCACCTTGCCGCACGGCGAATGCGCCGAGATGGCGCTGTCGCAGCCGGTGGCGCGCGGCGGATTCCCGGCGGACGCGATCGCCCGGCTGACGCCGGTGATCCCGTTCCTCGAGGCGGCATTCCGGCACTGGTGGCAGCTCACGCGGCCCGCGCGGATGACGCCGTCGCCGGACACCTCCACCAACGACGCGTTCCAGACCTTCGGCGGCAAGCTGCTCAGTCCGCGCGAACGGCAACTGGCGCAACTGCTGCTGCGCGGCCATTCGACGGTGTCGATCGCGCTGCAGCTCGGCATCTCCGCCACCACCGTCAAGACGCACCGCAAGAACCTGTACGCCAAGCTGGGCATCGCGACCCAGTTCGAGCTGTTCTCGCGCTTCCTGGATTGGCTCGATGTGTGCCGACGCGGCGCCGAGTATCCCCCTGCGGGAGGATAGCGGCGCCCGTGCGGCTGGAAGAACATCGCCTGCGTCCTCGAGCGGCGCGGCCTGCCTGCCGCCTGCCACCACGATCCTGGAGCCCCCATGCTGAACCTGCCGCGCATTCGCGCCCAATTCCCTGCACTCGCCTTGCGCGACGACGGCCAGCCGCGCGTCTATCTCGACAACCCGGGCGGGACCCAGGTGGCGCAGCAGGTGCTCGACCGGATGATGCATTACCTGGTGCACACAAACGCCAATCTCGGCGGCGCCTTTCGTACCTCGCGCGCATCCGATGCCGTCCTCGCGCAGGCGCGTGCGGCGATGGCGGATTTGCTCAACGCGGCGTCGCCCGACGAGATCGTGTTCGGCCAGAACATGACCAGCCTGACCTTCGCCATCTCGCGCTCGCTGGCCCGAGGCTGGAACAGCGGCGACGAACTGATCGTGACGCGGCTCGACCACGACGGCAACATCGCGCCCTGGCTGGCGGTGGCGGCCGAGCGCGGCATGACGGTCAAGTGGCTGGACGTCGACCTGGACAATTGCACGCTGCGCACCGAGCGCCTGCAGCAGTTGCTGACGCCGCGCACGCGGCTGGTGGCGCTGGGCTATGCATCCAATGCGGTCGGTACGGTCAATCCGGTGGCGCAGCTCGCGGCGCAGGCGCGCGCGGCCGGCGCGCTGGTGTTCGTGGATGCAGTGCAGTGGGTCGCGCACGGCCCGACCGACGTACAGCAACTCGGCATCGACTTTCTGGCCTGCAGTTCGTACAAGTTCTACGGGCCGCATCAGGGCATTCTCTGGGGGCGGCGCGCGTTGCTCGAGCAGTTGCCGGCGTACAAGGTGCGGCCGGCGCCTGCGGATGCGCCGCGCAAGTTCGAAACCGGCACCCAGAGCCACGAAGGCCTGGCGGGGGTGCTGGGCGCGGTGGAGTATTTCGACTGGCTCGGCCAGCACGAGGGGGCGCCGTTCGCGGCGCAGTTCGCGCACCTGGCGGGGCGGCGCCGGACGCTGGCCAGCGCCTTGAGCGCGGTGCACGATTACGAGCGTGTGCTCAGCGCGCGGCTGGTCGAAGGCCTGCAGCGCATCGCCGGCGTGCGGGTGTACGGCATCACCGATCCGCGGCAATTCGAACACCGCATCGCGACCGTGTCCTTCACCCTGGACGGCGTGCCCCCGGCAACGCTGGCCGCGCAACTCGGCGAACAGAACATCTTCGTGTGGGACGGCGACTTCTACGCGATGGAAGTGGTGCAGCAACTCGGTCTGGCCCCGGACGGCCTGCTGCGCATCGGAGCCGCGCACTACAACACGACGCAGGAGATCGACCGGGTGCTGGAGGCGGTGGAGGCCGTGGCGCGCCGGCGGCACTGATCGGTCGCGATCCGGGCGCGGACCACGCGCCGTGCGGCCTGCGCGGCGCTCGCAAGCGGTCGCCTGCGGTTTCCCGGTCAAATCTGCAGCGCCGCCTGCGTCACCGCGGTGGCGATCTGCACGTCCTGCACGGCCAGGCCGGTCGAGTCGAACACGGTGATTCCGGTGTCGTTGGTACGACGCGGCCGCTGGCCCAGCACCAGGGTTCCGATCTCTTCCAGCCGCGTCTCGTCGATGACGCCGGCCGCGAGTGCCTGATGGGCTTCTCCGCGCAGGCGGCATTGCGCGATGCTGTCGACCACGATGCGCTCGGCGCGCGCCAGGATGCCGGTGTCGAGTTCCTGCTTGTGCGCCGTGTCGGAGCCGAACGCATTGATGTGGGTGCCGCTCTGGATGTCCTGCGCGCGCAGCAGCGGCACGCTGCTCGGAGTGCTGGTGACGATCAGGCGGCAGCGCGCGGCAACCGCCGCCGGGTCAGTGGTCGTCTCGACCTCGAAGCCCAGCGCCTGCATGTCGCGCCGATAGGCCGCCAGGTGCTCGGGCGTGCGGCCCCAGGCCAGCAGCCTGCGGCAGGCGACGACCGGCATCAGGTGGCGTACCTGCAGCCGTGCCTGCACGCCGGTACCGAGCACGCCGATGCACTCGATCCGGCTGGGTGCGAGGTAGCGGGCCGCCACCGCGCCTGCGGCGGCGGTGCGCACGTCCGTCAGCAGCCCTTCGTCCAGCAGCACCGCTTCGGGCACGCCGGTCGCCTGGTCGAACACCAGCATCATGCCGTTGTTCGACGGCAGGCCGAGCGCGGCGTTGCCGTAGAAGCCCGAGGCCACCTTCACCACGTAATAGCGCTCGCCCGTGATGCAGCCGACCTTGACGTGGACTTCGCCCTTGTCCAGCAGCAGTTCCCCCACCGGCGGGATGTTGCAGCGACCGGCGGAATATGCGGCGAAGCCGGCTTCGATGAGCGGCAGCAGGTCGATGCGCCCGAGCGTGCGCTCGATCAGCTCGCGGCCGATTACCGGTGTCATGGCGGGGTCCTCGCGAGCGTCTGCGGGCCGCTCACGGCAGGATCCTCTTGAGTGTCTGCAGGCCGATGTTGGCGCCGCACAGCACCACCACCACCCTGGCGCCGGCCCACGCGGCCTTGTGCTTCTCGAACGCGGCCAGCGCGACGCCGGCGTCGCCTTCGATCAGCATGTGGTGTGCTTCCATGAAGCGGCGCATGGCGGCGCCGATCTCTTGCTCGGTCACGGTGCAGAACTCGTCCACCAGATCGCGCGCCAGCGCGAACGTGATGCTGCCGGCCTCCACACCGCCGGCGGTGCCGTCGGAGAGCGTCGGCAGCGAGGGGAGGTCGAGGATGCGCCCGGCCTGCACCGACTGGATCATCACCTGGGAATTCTCCGGCGAACAACCGATGATGCGCACGCGCGGCAGCGCGGCGCGCAGGCGCGCCGCGATGCCGCCGATCAATCCGCCACCGCCGACGGAGACGAAGATGGCATCGAACCGGTCGAGCTGGCGCAGCAATTCGACCGCGACGGTTCCCTGGCCGGCCGCCACCTGCACGTCGTTGTAGGGGGAGATGTAGGTCGCGCCGCTGCGCTCGGCCTGCGCGCGCGCCCAGACCTCGCTGTCGCTGGAGTCGGCGCCGTGCACCTCGATGCGCCCGCCCAGGCGCTCGATCCCGGCCAGCTTGGTTGGCGAGGCGTCCTGTGGCACGTAGACGGTGGCCGAGGCGCCGATCTGGCGCAGCGCGTAGGCCACCGCCGCACCGTGGTTGCCGGTGGAGGCGGTGACCACGCCGCGCGCGACTTCGGCTGGCGTGAGCGAGAGGACCTTGTTCAAGGCGCCGCGCACCTTGAACGAACCGGTGTGCTGCAGGTTCTCGCACTTGAGGAACAGCTGCGTCCCGCTGTCGCCGGCGAGCGCGGGCGAGGGCTCCAGCGGCGTCTCGCGCACGTGAGGCCGGATCCGGGCCTCGGCCAGCAGGACTTTGCGCGCGATCTCGTTCATCGTGTGAGTTCCGCGCAGAACGTGGCGATGCGGCGCAACGCCTCCTTCAGGTAGTCGTGCGGCAGCCCGAAGCTGACCCGCACGTGCCGGTCGAAGCCGAAGTGGTCGCCCGGCACGATGTACACGCTCTTCTCGTTGCGCAGGCGCGTCACCAGTTCGGTCGAGTTGATGTCCAGCTCGTAGCGCAGGAAGGCCACTGCGGCCGCCTGCGATGGGAATACATGGAACATGTTGCCGTTCTCCGCCGCCCACTGCTGCAGCACCGGAAAGCCATCGCGGATCAGGCGGCGCGTGCGCGCCAGGATCTTGGGCCGCACGTCGGCCGAGAGCGCAAGCGTCGTCAGCCTGTCGGACAGCATGGTGTTGGTGATCGTCAGGTAGTCGTGGCGTGCCCACATGTCGTCGAGCGTGTCCGCCGGCCCGACGGCCCAGCCGGTGCGCAGGCCGGGCAGGCCATAGGCCTTGCTCATGCTGCCGACCGCGATCACCTTGTCGTAGCGGCCGTAGAAGCTCGGGGTCTGGATGTCGGTTTCGCGTTCGGCGCCGGCATACACCTCGTCGGCCAGCAGCCAGGCGCCGCAGCGCCGCGCCACCGCGACGATGGCGTCCATTTCCGCTGGCGTCAGGATGCGCCCGGTCGGGTTGTTCGGGTTGCACACGGCGATCAGCCGCGTGCGTGGTCCGGCCATGCGCTCGAGTTCGTCCAGGTCGGGCGCCCAGCCGCGTTCCTCGACCAGATGGAAATCCTTCACCTCGACGCCGCGGTTCTTCGCCAGCCCCCAGGCCTGCAGGTAGTTCGGGCGCATCATCACGGCCTCGTCGTCTGGCTGC
>JBDHRZ010000103.1:0-8430 GCA_039807845.1 Rhodoferax sp. | reverse complement strand
CAACCTGGTGACGCTGCCGCCGGACATGGACGATCCGGTCTGGGGCGCCTCGTTCGGACCCTCGCTCACGATGCTGCGCGAGGCGGGCGTACAACTGCGCCTGTCGACGCGCGACGCCGCGCAGGTCCACGCCAGCTCCATGCTGCCGCCGGCGGCGCGGGAAGGGTAGCGCTCGTGATGGGTTGACTCACACCCGCGCCGGCGTACCAGAGCGCACCGCACGATCCGAACGGGCTGCGACCGGCCAAGCGCTGCAACAGCGCTCGGCCGCCGCTGCGCCTGCGGCCGTCACGGGGCAATGGTGACGGTGCGCACCCGCTCCCGGCGCAGCAGGTACAGGCCGCTGGCGATGACCACCCCGCCACCGAGCAGGGTGTAGCGATCGGGCGTGCTGCGCCACAGGATCCAGTCGAGCGCGATGGCCCAGGCCAGCGCGGTGTATTCGAACGGCGCGACCACCGACGCCTGGCCGTGGCGAAACGCCTCGGTGAGGGCCAGTTGGCCGACGAAGCCGGTGATCGCCAACGCCAGCAGGACCCCGCCATGGCTGTGCTGCACCGGCTCCCAGGCCGGCCAGGCCAGCACACCGGCGCCGACCGACAGCAACACGGTATTCCAGAACACCAGCGCGGCACTGGCATCGGTACGGCTGAGCACGCGCCCGGCGATCGCCGAGACCGCGTAGCACGCCGCGGAGCCGAGCACCGCCAGCGCGCCGAGGGAAAAAAACGCGTCGCCGTCGGGCCGCAACGCGATCCACACTCCCAGCATGCCGATGCCGATCGCGACCCACTGCAGCGGCCCAACCCGCTCGCGCAGCACCGGGATCGACAGCACGGTGATGAGCAGCGGCGCGATGAAGAAGATCGTGTAGGACTCGGCCAGCCCGAGCGAGCGCAAGGCGAAGCTGAACAGGCCCAGCATCAGCACGCCGACCACTCCGCGCAACAGGTGCAGCGGCCAGCGCACCCGCCACAGGCTGGCGGCCTCGCGACGCCACACGACGTAGATGCACACCAGCGGCAGGGACGCGAGCCCGCGCAGCGCGGCGACCTGCAGCGCCGGATAGCTGCCGGCCAGGGTCTTGAGCGCGGCATCCATCAGCGAGAAGGAGCCCACCGCGATCAGCATCGCGACGATGCTGCGCAGGTTGCCGGTCACCGGGCCGTCCTCCGTGCCGCGCAGCGGTGCGAGGCTCTGTCCCCGACACCTCGTAGCCGTCCGGCCGTTCGCCTCGGGAGCGGCCCGGCCGCGCATGCCTCCCCCGCGCGAACGACTGTCGTCAGCCGCGCGGCAGCGGCGCCGCTGCCGCGTCGGGCAGGCGGCAGCATGGTCACAGGCAATACCTTTGGCAAGTGGGGAGGCTCCGGTCGATGCGTCTGGTGCTTGCCGCGACCGGACCGTCCGCTCGGGCGGCCGGCCGGCCCGGGGGACGGAACGGCCCACCCGAGCGCACGGCGAAGCTGCAGAGCATACCCGGCCGTGCGCGGGCCTGCCTCCACCATAATCCACCCGATGCGCGAACCCGACACGACGGCCCCGGACGGCGTACCGCCGGTCGCGACGCGGCCTGGCGTGCGTTTCCTGTTGGCGCATCCGGCCCACACGCTGGCACTCGGCCTGGGTTCGGGCCTGAGCCCGGTGGCACCCGGCACCGTGGGGACCGCCTGGGCCTGGATCGCCTTCCTGGCGCTGCAGCAATGGCTGACGCCCTGGCAATTGGGCTGGACCGTGCTGCTGTCTTTTCCGCTCGGCTGGTGGGCCTGCACGCGCTGCGCGCGTGCCATGCGCCAGCCCGATCCGGGCAGCATCGTGTGGGATGAAATCGCCGCCTTCTGGCTCGTGCTGTGGCTGGTGCTGCCCGCGGGCTTGCTGGCGCAACTGGCGGCGTTTGCGCTGTTTCGCTTCTTCGACGCCGTCAAGCCGGGCCCGGTCGGCTGGGCCGACCGCCTGTTCCACGGCCTCGACCTGGAGCACGACCGCAGTGCCTGGCACAAGGCCGGGCTGGGCATCATGCTCGACGATCTGGTGGCGGCCGCCTGCACCCTCGTCGTGATCGCCCTCTGGAGATGGTGGTGAGCGCGCGCCTGCCGGCGCCCCGCGCCACCGATCCGCTCGCCGATCCCGCCACCTTGTGCGCGGCGCTGGCCAGCGCGCTGCGCGCCCGGGGCTGGATGATGGCCAGCGCCGAGAGTTGCACCGGCGGTTTGATCGCAGGCGCCTGCACCGCGCTGAGCGGGTCCAGCGACTGGTTCGAGCGCGGCTTCGTGACCTACTCGAACCGCTCCAAGACCGAACTGCTCGGTGTCGATGCCGGCGTGATCGCGCGCGCGGGCGCGGTCAGCGAATCGGTGGCGCGCGCGATGGCGCTGGGCGCGTTGCGCCATGCCCCGGTGCAGGCGGCGCTTGCCGTCACCGGGGTGGCCGGGCCCACCGGCGGCAGCGCCGACAAGCCGGTGGGCACGGTGTGGTTCGGCTGGAACGTGGACGGGCGACTCGATGCCGAACACAAACGCTTCGCCGGCGACCGCGCGGCCGTACGCGCCGCCAGCGTGCTGCTCGCGCTCGCCGGACTGCTCGCACGCATCGAGGCTGCGCCCCTGCCCCCGGCAGCGGGCACGGGAGGCTGACGGATCACCCGCGCCGGTTCGCGGTCGGGCATCAATGGCGGCGCCGGGCACGACCGGCTGACGGACGGCGCCGTTGCGCCCGTCAGGGCTGCGCCGTCGCGGGGCCCGGCCCGGGCCGGCGCGCCGAGCCCTGCACCATGTCGAAGCGAAACATCCGGCACTCGATCGGGCCGTTCCACAGCGGCACGCGGCGGCTGGCCTTCAGGCGCATCGTGCCGGGCAGATCGAGGTCGGGAGTGAGCATCCAGATGGTCCAGCCGGCGTAGTGCCTTTTCCAGTGTGCGGCCAGTTGCACGAAGAAGTCGCCGCCGTCCTCGGTCTGCGCGTGCTCGCGCGCGCCGCGTCCCCGCGTCGAGGCCAGGCCGGCGCGTTCGGACCAGTCGTGCCGCTGCGCGCGCACGCCGGCAAAGCCCGCACTGCCGATGCGCTGGCCGTACGGCGGATTGACCAGCATGACGCCCGGCGCGGCACACGGCGGCATGCGTTGCAGCGCGTCGCCACCGCGCAGGGCGACCGCGTCGGCGACACCGGCGCGGCGTGCGTTGCGCTGCGCGAAATCGACCATGCGGTGCGCCACGTCGCTGCCGAAGATGGCCGGCGTGCTGCCCGGCTCAGGCAGGCGCTCGGCCTGGCGCGCCTGCGCGCGCAGCGCCTGCCAGACGTGAGGCTGGAACGGCAACATCTTCTCGAACGCGAAGCGGCGCAGCGACCCGGCGGCGATGTTGCAGGCGATCTGCGCCGCCTCGATGACGATCGTGCCGCTGCCGCAGCAAGGGTCGTACAACGGCAGTCGCGGCACGGCCTCGGGCCAGCCACTGGCAACCAGCATGGCAGCGGCCAGCGTTTCCTTCAACGGCGCCTCTCCCGTGTCCTCGCGCCAGCCACGCTTGAACAAGGCCTCGCCCGAGGTATCGACGTACAGCGAGAGCGTGTCGTTCGTCAGGTGGGCATAGATGCGCACATCCGGGCGCTGCGTGTCGACGTCGGGCCGCACGCCCCCGGTCCTGGCACGGAAGCGGTCGCAGATGCCATCCTTGATCCGCAGCGCCGCGAAGTTCAGGCTGCGCAGCGGGCTGTGTTGCGCCGTGACCTCGACCTTCATCGACTCACGCGGCGTGAACCAGATCTCCCAGGCCACTGCGCCGGCGGCCTGGTACAGGTCCTGCTCGTCGCGGTAGGCACCATGCGCCACCTGCACCAGCACGCGCTGCGCCAGACGGCTGTGCAGGTTGAGCAGCAACGCATCGCGCCAGGACCCCTGCAGCAGCACCCCGGCGCGCGACGCATGCAGCTGCGCCAGCGGCTGTGCCGTGATGCGGGCGGCCTCGGCGGCGAGATGGTGCTCGACGCCGGCCGCGCAGGGCAGGAACAGTTCGAGCGCGTTCATGCGGATGGTGCGGCGCCGCGGCCGCGCACGGCAGGCGACGCGGTGCGCGCCGTGCGAGGGCAAGACGGACCGGTCGCAGGCGTGCGACGCATCACAGGGCCCGCCGCAGATTGGCCGTGGCGATGCGCAGGCCTTCGCGGTACTTCGCCACGGTGCGCCGTGCGCACGCGATGCCCTGCTCCTTGAGCATGTCCGACAACTGGTTGTCCGACAGCGGCTTGTCGGGCGACTCGGCTTCGATGAACTGCCGGATCAGCGCCCGCACGGCAGTGCTCGAGGCGCTGGCGCCGGATTCGGTGTCGAGCGAGGAGCCGAAGAAGTACTTCAATTCGAACGTGCCCAGCGGTGTCGCCATGTACTTGGCGGTGGTCACGCGGCTGATGGTCGACTCGTGCAGGTCGAGTTCGGCGGCGATCTCGCGCAGCACCAGCGGGCGCATCGCCAGCACGCCGTGCAAAAAGAAGTTGCGCTGCCGCTCGACGATCGCCTTGCTCACGCGCAGGATGGTGTCGAAGCGCTGCTGTATGTTCTTGATGAACCAGCGCGCCTCCTGCAGGCGCTGCTGCAGCGCCGCGTAGTTCGACGCATCCGAGCCGTGGCCACGGTGCTTGCGCAAGGCGTTGGCGTAGATGTCGTGCACGCGCAGCCGCGGCATGACCTGCGGATTGAGCTGGACGCGAAAGCGCGCGCCGGCCCCGCTGCCGACCTGGCGCACCAGCACGTCGGGGATGACGAGGTTGCGCTCCACGCTGACGAAGCGCCGGCCCGGCTTGGGTTCCAGCCGGCCGATCAGCGCGATCGCCTCGCGCACGCGCGTGTCGACGGCGCCGCACAGTTGCGCGAGCCGGCGCACGTCGCGTCGCGCCAGCAGGTCCATCGGATGCGCGCAGATGCGCAGCGCCAGCGCCAGCAGGCCCTGCTGCGGATCGTGCGCCGGCAACGCGCGCTGTTGCGCACGCAGCTGCAGACTCAGGCACTCGGCGAGATCGCGCGCACCCACGCCGACGGGTTCGAATCCCTGCAGCGTGAGCAGCGCGACGCGAAAGTGGTGCAGCAACTGGTCGAGTTCTTCGGCGTCCGCCGGGGACAGGCCCGCTGCCAGCTCGTCCAGCGAATCCTCCAGGTAACCGTCGTCGTTCAGCGATTCGATCAGGAAACGCAATGCCACCCGGTCCTCGGTGCCCAGCCGCGTCGCCAGGGCCTGGGCGTGCAGATGCGCCTGCAGGCCCTCGTGGGTGCGCGCGAGTTCCGCCGCTTCGGCGTCTCCCTCGCCCGCCAGGTTGTTGCCATGGGCCTGGGCGTCGCCGCCCCACTCGGCATCGTCGGGCGCGAGTTCCAGCGTGCCGTCGCCGTCCCAGCTCGGCCCATCCTCGGCCGACAACGGCGTGACCGATTCATCGCTGGAGGGCGCGTCCTGCACCGCCACATGGTCGACGGCCGTCGTCGCGGCCAGTTCAGCCTCGCGTTCGGCCGCCGGCACCGGTACATCGCTGCGATCGAGGCCGAACTCCTCGCGCTCGACGCGTTCCTCGGCGACCTCCAGGAACGGGTTGTCGTCGAGCATCTGGCTGATTTCCTGGTTCAGCTCCAGCGTCGAGAGCTGCAGCAGGCGAATCGACTGCTGCAGTTGCGGCGTCAGCGCCAGATGCTGGGAGACGCGCAGCGAAAGACCGGGCTTCATCTACATCTTGAAGTGCTCGCCCAGGTAGACCCGGCGTACCTCGGCGTTGTCGACGATCTCGGCGGGTGTGCCCTGCGCCAGCACATGGCCATCGCTGATGATGTATGCATGGTCGCAGATCCCCAGCGTCTCGCGCACGTTGTGGTCCGTGATCAGCACCCCGATGCCGCGCGCCTTCAGAAACCCGATGATGCGCTGGATCTCGATCACGGCGATCGGGTCGATGCCGGCGAACGGCTCGTCGAGCAAAATGAAGCGCGGCTGCGTGGCAAGCGAGCGCGCGATCTCGACCCGGCGCCGCTCCCCGCCCGACAAGGCGAGTGCGGGCGACTTGCGCAGGTGCTCGACGCGCAGGTCGTTGAGCAGTTCGCCCAGGCGCTGCTCGACCACCGCCGGCGCCAGCGCACGCCCCTGCGCGTCCGTCTGCAGTTCGAGCACCGCGCGCACGTTGTCCTCGACGTTGAGCTTGCGAAAGATCGACGCTTCCTGCGGCAGGTAGCTCAGGCCGAGGCGGGCGCGGCGGTGGATCGGCAGGTGCGCCACCGACTGCCCGTCGATCGTGATGTCGCCTGCGCTGGCGCGCACCAGCCCGACCAGGATGTAGAAGGACGTCGTCTTGCCGGCGCCGTTGGGCCCGAGCAGGCCGACCACCTCGCCTTCGCCCACGCTCAGCGAGATGTCCTTCACCACCATCCGGCTGCCAAAGGATTTCTGCAGGTGGTGCGCCTGCAGGCGCACGCCGCCCTGGGCCGGCGCCCACACCGGGGCGCGGCCGTCGGCACGCAGGCGTGGCGGCGCAGCCGTCACTTCCTGGCGCCTCCGAGCGTGCCCGAGCGCTGCAGCACCGGAGCCGGTGCCGGAGCCGGTGCCGCTGCTGCCGATGCGCCCGCCGCCGGTGTGCGCACAGCGCCGGCAGCGCCCTTGTTCTGCTCGTTGCGCGGCGTCAACACGGCACGCACGCGCCCGCTGCCGGCATCGATGCCGGACTTGGGCCCCCCCCCATCGACGGTCAGCACGCTGGTGGTGTTGTCGTAGCTGATGACGGCCCCGGTGACCTCGTCGTTGAGCCGCGCATCGACATAGCGGCGCAGGATCGCGCGACGCTGGAACGTCGCCACGTCGGCCTTGCCGTCGTAGGTGATGAGTTCCGCCTCGCCCTCCATGTACTCCTCCGGGTCGCCGGCCGGGGTGTCGCGCTTTTGCCGGAAGAACGCCAGCTTGCCGGGCTCGGCCTTGACGACGCCGTACTGGTTGCCTTCGTTGTCCTGCCGGATCTCCATCTGGGCGCCCCGGATCAGCATCGTGCCCTTGGTCAGCACCACCTTGCCGGTGAACACGCTGATCTGCTTGACGTCGTCGTAGCGCAGGGCATCGGCCTCGACGTTCATCGGCTTGTCGCGGTCCGCGCGCTCCGCCAGCGCCACGCAGGGCAGCAGTGAGGCCAGGATGCAGGCGCAGGAAATGGCTGAGAGCTTCATAGAGGCACGAATCTTGCAATGAAAACTGCAAAAACATTGTAGCCCGCGCCCTGGACGCCGCAGCGACAGAAGCTGCGGCAAAAATACCGCTAGCGGGCGCAACGATGCCGGTTCTCGGAGTTCAGCGCCGAGGCTTCACGCCGTCAGAGGCGCCTGCTCAGCGCCCGGAGCGCACTTCGGCGAGCAGGAAATCGACGATCTGCAGCACGCGCTGCATGCTGGTCGCCATGGCGCCATCGGTGTAGAACCGGCCGGCGACACCGAGCGCGGGCACGCCTTCGACCCCATAGGCATCCTGCAACTGGGTCGCCGCGGTCACCGAATCCTGGATCGGGCGCGAGTCGTACAGGGCGACGAAGCGCCCCGTGTCCACGCCCTGCTGGCCGATCCACCGAGCGATCGCCGGGCCATTGGACAGGTCCACGCGCTGCTGGTGGATGGCGTCGTAGACCTTGGCATGCAACTGCTCGAGCAGGCCCATCGCCGCCAGCGTGTAGAACAGGCGCTGCTGCGGCACGAATTCGTCGCGAAACCCCACCGGCACCCGACGCACCGCCACGTCGGCGGGCAGACGCTCGATCCAGGCCCGCAGCGCGGGTTCGAATGCGTTGCAGTGCGGGCAGTTGTACCAGAAGAAGTCGACCACCTCGATGCGGCCGGCCGGCGCAATCACGGGCACCCGCCTGGCCAGGGTCAGGTAGTCCCAGCCCGATTCCGGCTTGCGCGGCGCAGTCTGCGCGGCCGCCGGCAAGCCGGCGCCGGCAGCCATGACCAGTGCCGCGCCGGAAAAAATGCGTCGTTTCATGTCCGTGATCTCCATCGCCAACCGTTGGGAGCGCGCGCGGGCCGATTGGTTCAACGCTGCACGCGCACCAGCGCCGTCTCGATGCCCAGCCCGTCGAGCCGTTCCCTGGCCAGTTCGGCGTCGTCGCGCTTTTCGAACGGCCCCACGCGCACGCGGTACACGGTGCGTCCGTTCTGCTCACGCTCGGAGACCCGCGCCTCCACGCCGCCCAACGAGAGCCGGGCGCGCTGGGACTCCGCGTCGCCCGCAGTGCGATAGGCGCCCACCTGCACGAAATACGTGAATGGATCGACGCTCCCGGCCGAGGCAGCGCGCGAGCGTGCCAGGTCGCCGAGCGGATCGGAGGCGGCGCCTGCCGCCCCTTGCGCAGCCGGCGCCGGGCCGGGGCCCGCGCCAGGCCCGCCAGCCACGGCCGGGGGAATGGCCTTGTCGGCGCCATCGGCGGTGGC
>JBDHRZ010000102.1:0-8446 GCA_039807845.1 Rhodoferax sp. | reverse complement strand
GCGATGCCTTCCTCCATCGAGGACAGCCGCTCCGACACCAGCTGCCGGGCGCGGAAGATGTCGGTGCTCCAGTCGAAGGTGACGTAGAGGAAGGACAGGCCGGCCGACGAGGTCGAGCGCACGCTTTCGACGCCGGGCAGACCGTTCATGGTCGTCTCCAGCGGGAAGGTGATGAGCTGCTCCACCTCCTCGGCGGCCATGCCGCCGGCCTCGGTCATGATGGTGACGGTCGGCTTGTTGAGGTCGGGGAACACGTCCACCGGGGTGCGCGAGAGCGTGAACGCGCCGTAGGCCATCAGAACGACGCTGGCGATGATCACCAGCAGCCGGTTCGTCAGGCTGTTGTCGAGTAGCCACTTGAACATGTCAGCGCACCTGGTTGATCAGGGTGGCGCCTTGGGTGGCGATGCGGTCCCCGGCCTTCAGGCCCGATGTGACCGCGACGTTCACACCATCGAGGGCCTCGGTCGTGATGCTGCGAGGCTCGAAGCGCTCGGGCGAAGTCTTGACCCAGACGACGGTCTGGTTGGCCGGGTTCTTCATCAGCGACGCGACCGGGACCGCGATGCCCTTGACCTTCTGCTTCGTCTGCACGAAGACGCGCACGGGTTGTCCTACGGCCAAGCCGTTCAGGGCCGCACCCTGAGCGCGGAAGCCCAGCGGCAGCGCTTGCTCGCGCAGGCTGCGCGCCGCACCCAGGTACTCCAGCGGCACACGCTGGTCACCGACTGCCAGCGTGGCACTGCCGACATTGGCCGCGAGCGAGGGCTCGAAGGCCAGTGCCTCGATGCGCAAGCGGCTCGGGTCGATGATCTCGAACAGCAGTTCGCGGGCATCGACCACCTGACCGGCCACCACATGGGCCGAGGCGATCACGCCCGACACCGGGGCCACCAGCGCTTCCCGCGTTGCCAGGCCGCCGCCAACGGCCGCCATGCGCTCGGCCAGGCTGGCTGCCTCGCTTTCGGCCGCCTCGATGTCCTTGCGCGGCACGGTATCCGACAACTCCTTCAGCCGCGTCACGCGCTTGTCGGCGAGCGACTTGGCCGCGCGCAACTCGGCCAATTGCGCGGATTGATTCGATCTCTCGATGGGCGCGGTCGAGGGCACCACGTAGGCCAGCACCTCGCCCTTGCGCACCACCTGTCCCGGGTTGGGCAGGCCGCGTGGACCGGGCTCGATGCGGCCGGCGTTCAGCGGCTGCACCTTGCCGCCGGCGTTGGGATCCATCAGCACCTTGCCGTTCAGCTCGACCGAGCGCGGCAGCTCGGCCTCAGCAGCCACCATCGTACGTACTCCCAGCTGGCGCTGGGCCGGCTTGGGCAGGAACACGCTGCCGTCGGGCTGGCGTTGGGGGCCGTTTGCGCTCGGCGCAGCGGGTGCGTCGCCGTGGTCATGGCCTTCCCCGGCCTGCGCGGTCAGTGGGCCCACGAGTGCCAGCACCACGCCGAGCCAGGCCAGGCGATGCAAAGAAGCGCGCTTCATGCTGCACCTCCGGCGCGAACCTGGCGGGCGGCCATCAGGCGTCTCCCGCCAAATACCAGCACGGCAAGGACGGCCAGGCCGCCGGAGGCCCATCCGCCGACCTCCTTCCATGAAAGTTCATGCGCAGGCTCGTCGGTGTGGGCGGCCTCGTGCAAGTCGAGTTCGCCGGCCAGCAGATCGACCTCCGCCCCAGCGGTCACGGTCGCGGTGATCGGCAGCACGCCGGGCTTGGGCGCTTCCTTGAGCACCACTTCATACGCGTCGTCGCCATGGGCCTCGGCCTTGAACTTGGTCCCGTCGATCTCGAGTTCGATCTGCGCGCCACGCACCGGGGTGTTGTCGACGAATCGGTCGAGGTAGAGCGTGACCTGCTTGCCATCGAGCACGCCGACGAGCTCGAAGGTCTCGGACACCGCCGCAAAGCGGGGCAGCGCGGTGCCCGTGGCGGCCGGGGCGGTGTCGCCGTGGTCATGGCCATCGCCGGCGATGACCGGCAGGGCGTTGCCGAGCAGCACGGATGCAAGGCAGAGCGCAGCCAGGGAGTGGGAAGACTTCATGGGATGGGATTCCTGATGGGGTTCGCTGAGCGTGTTCGTGGGGGCGTGTGCCGTCGGCTCACTGCGGCAGCAGGCCCAGGGCCTGCCGCCACGCCGAGATGGCTGCGGCGAGTTCGATGCGGGCGCGCACGGCCTGTCGCTCGGCGTCGGCGGCCTCGGCCTCGATGCGCAAGCGCGTGGGCAGGTCGGATTCGCCCAGGCGGAAGGACTTGTCGAAGAAGCCGCGCGATTCGCGCGCCAGTTGGGCGCGACGATCGGCAGCGGCCAGCTGCGCCCGCGCCGCGTCGGTGCGCGCGCGAGCGGCTTCGCGCTCGCCCGCCAGGCGGGCACGTTCCAATGCCATCTGCGCCTGCAGTTCGACCGCCTCGGCGCGCGCAGAGGCCACGCGGGCATCGTGCCGGGGACCGGCGCCGAAGGGGATGCGCACACCGACCGTGAAGGTCTGCTGGTAGGACTCTCCGTAAGTGCCCCGATCGCGGGTGGCGGCGATGGTGAGTTCCGGGCTGGCGCGAGACTGCGTGGCCGCGAGTGCAGCCACGCCGTCGGCGACGGCGGAGCGGTCCTTCAACGAGAGCAGTTCGGCATGCGTGTCCAGGCCGTCTGCAGGACCGGTCGCCGTGGACGGCTCGGGTTCGGCGTCGGCGCCGGGCGCGGCGCTGGGTGCGGCAGCCGCTGGCATGGCGACGAGGGGACGAAGCTGCTGCCAGGCGGCCGTGAGCGCGCCTTCGGCCTGCGCCACGGCCGCTTCGGCCGCCGCGACGGCGCCGTCGGCCTGGTGCTGGTCGGCACGGGCCAGGTCACCGGCTCTGAGCCGCTTGCCGACATCGGCGGCAATGCGTTGAACGTTGTCGAGCTGGCCGCGTGCGGCATCGAGCTCCACACGGGCCCGCTGCCACGCCCACCACGCTTCGCGCACAGCGGCAGCCACGCGCAGCTGTGCCGCCGTGGTACGGCTCTCGATGGCACGGCCCTCGGCGTCGGCCAGGGCCTGGCTGCGGCCACGTTCGCCCGGCAGCCACAATGGGATGGCCACGCCGACCTCGACCTCACGGGTGCCGAGGTTTCGGTTCAGGCGGTCCGTCTTGGTGGACAGCTCCATCGCCACTGGCTCGGGCGTCCATGCTTGGGCCGCGTCCCGCTGCGCGCGTGCCGCGTCGCGCCGCGCTGCCAGCGCTTGCGCTTCGGGCTGCCGCGCCCAGGCGGTTTCGAAGGCTGCTCGCAGCGTGGGCGGGGTCGGCTCGCTGGGTGCAGCAGGGGTCTGCGCACGCGCTTCGATCGCGACGCCCATCAGCGCTGCGGTGAGTGCCGTACTGGCTACGGTCGCCAGGGTGGCGCGGGCGGCGTGATGCCAGCGCCCGGCCGGCATGATTCTTCTTCGGTGCATCCGATGCTCCAGTGTTGAAAACAACCCACAGGAGATCGGCGAGAGTCGACGCTGAGGAACTCAGGGTCGGATCGGGCCTCGAGCGGCGCCGCTGACCCATGTGTCGGGCGGCGCGCACGCAGGCGCGAACGGGCTTCAGAAGGAGAAGGAACCCGCCTCGCCGATCAGGCGAGGGGCAGCCACTGAGGGCGTTCGGGCGGGCTTTGCGCGAGGGTTCGCACGGTGCCTTCGACAGGCGTTACCGGGTGGGAGGCCAGAGCCAGCGGCGAAATGTCGCCCATGGGCGCGGGCATGCTGGCGCAGGTGCCGTGGCAATGGCCGCAGTCGAAATCGAACCCAGCCGGCGCGCTCTGATCTGCCGGCGCGCTGCCCTGGTCGGCCGTGGCCTCATCCGTGTGCTGGTGCTCGTGATGGCCCAGGTGCTGAACATGCTGGCCGGTTTCGTGCCCGCAATACGCCGCCACTGCCGCCCAGCTGAACTGGAGCGGCAGCAGGGCGAGCATGAGGATCGCGAGCCAACGGCGCATGAATAGAGTCTAGCAGCTACAGAGTTTGAGACGGGTTCGCCGGGCTGATCGCCGTGACCGGCATCACCACTTTTCGGCGCGGATGCGTCGGACCTGGGCGTTCATGCGGTGCCGGATGACCTGCGTGAAGAGCCAACGCTTGAGGCCGGAGAGGTTCGAGCCGTGGCGCGCATAGAACTCGTCCGGGCTGTCGAACACGCCGAAGTCGTCAGCGATCCCGTCCTTCTGGATGTACGTGTCCTGGCCGCGCCATTCAACGCCAGGCGCCGACAGGTCGGGCGTGGCCGCGCCGTAGCCGCAGAACCGCTGTCGGACCGGGAAGCGCCGCTGCAGGCTGGTCAGGTAGGGTGCATCGAGGATGAAGCCTTCCAGGTTCACCCACCGTCCCTCGAAGGCCACTTCGACCCAACTGTGGATGATGCGTCGCGGTGCCAGCACATAGGCGAGCCCCGTGATCGCACCCTTCTGCAGCGGCTTGTCGATGGTGAAACCGTGGAAGCGGCAGGCAATGCCCACGGCGCGCAGCAAGGCCATCAGCAGCGTGCCCTTGGTGTTGCACTGGCCGATGCCATCGGCCAGCACCGCCGATGCCGGCAACTCGTCGCCAGCGTTGTAGCCGAAGGCGATCTCGTTGCGCACGAAGTCGTAGACGGCGCCGATACGGTCATACATCGGCAACGGCCGCCACCCCCGCTTCTCGACCAGCGCTTCGATGGCGGGGTGCGTGAAATCGAGCAGCCGCGTGGGCTGTAGCAGTTGGGCTTTGGCCTCCATGGTCGCCTCAGCTTCGTTCGGGGTTTCGCAACAGGCGCAGGCCGTTGAAGACCACCAACAGGCTGGCCCCCATGTCGGCGAACACGGCCATCCACATGCTGGCGTTGTCGAACAGCGCGAGCACCAGGAAGACGGCCTTGATGCCGAGAGCCAGCGCGATGTTTTGCCACAGCACGGCGTGCGTGCGTTGCGACAGGCGCACCGTCTCGGCAATGCGCCGCAGATCGTCGTTCATCACCACCACGTCGGCCGCTTCCATCGCGATGTCGGTGCCGGCAGCGCCCATCGCCACGCCGATGTCGGCCTGCGCCAGCGCGGGTGCGTCGTTGATGCCGTCGCCGGTCATCGCCGTCGCCCCATACTGCTTCTGCATGGCCTGGATCGCGGCGAGCTTGTCCTCGGGCAGCAGGTTGCCGCGGATGTCCGTCAGACCGGCCTCGCGGCCGATGGCCTCGGCGGTGGCCTGGTTGTCACCGGTCAGCATCACCGGCGTGATGCCCATCGCCTTCAGCTCGCCGATGGCGGCGGCCGACGAGGGCTTGATCGTGTCGGCCACCGCGAAGAGCGCCAGCACCCCGGACGCGGTGGCCAGCAGGCTGACCGTGCGGCCCGCTTCCTCGTGACGGTGGAGCACGGCCTCGATCTCGGCGGAGCACTGGCCGCGCTCCTCGATCAGGCGGTGGTTGCCCAGCACGTAGCGCTGGCCGCCGATGTCGGCTTCGATGCCGCGCCCGGACAGCGCGGCAAAGTTGCGGGCCTCGACGCTGTTCGGCGTCAGCCCCGCGGCGATGGCGCGCGACACCGGGTGGTCCGAGTGCGCCGCCAGCGCGGCTGCGATGTGTTCGGCCTGCGGCTTGGGCAGGCTGGTGGACAGCATCTCCCACTCGACGAGGCGCGGCCTGCCTTCGGTGATGGTGCCGGTCTTGTCGAGCGCGACCGCCTTGAGCAGGCGCGCCTGTTCGAGGTGGACGCCGCCCTTGATCAGAATGCCCCGCCTGGCCGCCGACGCCAGCCCGCTGACGACGGTGACGGGCGTCGAGATCACGAGGGCGCACGGGCAGGCGATGACCAGCAGCACCAGCGCCTTGTAGACCGCGGCCAGCACCGTCCAGCCGAAGAGCCACGGGCCGGCGATGGCAACGGCCAGTGCCAGCACGAACACCGCCGGTGTGTACACGGCCGCGAACCGGTCGACGAAGCGCTGCGTGGGCGCACGGCTGCCCTGGGCCTGTTCGACCGCGTGGATGATGCGGGCCAGCGTCGATTGCGACGCCGCGGCGGTGACACGGCACTCGATGGTGCCGGTCTGGTTGATGGTGCCGGCGAAGACCGCATCGCCCGGCCCCTTGTCGACCGGCAGGCTCTCGCCGGTGACGGGCGCCTGGTCCACGGCGGTGCTGCCGTCGGTGACGATGGCATCCATGGCCACGCGTTCGCCCGGCTTGACCCGGACCGTGGCGCCGATAGGTACGCTGCCGACGGGCGCGGATCTCCAGGTGCCGTCGGGCTGCCGCAGGTCGGCGGTGTCGGGCGACAGCGCCAGCAGGCCGCTGATTGCATTGCGCGCGCGGTCGACGGCCCGCGCCTCGATCAGTTCGGCGATCGCGTACAGCGCCATGACCATGGCCGCCTCAGGCCACTGGCCGATCACGAAGGCTCCCGCGACCGCCACTGACATCAGTGCATTGATGTTCAGGCGGCCGTGCCGCAGGGCGGACAGGCCCTTGCGGAACGTGCCGAAGCCGGCCAGCCCGATGGCCGCGGCTGCAACGGCCAGGCCAGCCCACTTGGACCAGGGCGCGTCCGGTGCCAGGAAGGACAGGGCCTCGGCAGCCGTCGCAAGAGCGAGGGCAGCCAGCAGGCGGGGCAGGCCGGACCCGGTTGCTGCGTCGTGGCCGTGATCCGATCCATCACCGGCGTTGGACGACTCCGTCGCGTCGGGCCAGGCGTGAACCTCGAATCCGGAGTTCCGGATGGCTTCCACTGCCGCCAGCGCTGCCTGCGGCTCGCCGGCTATGCGCAGGCTGCGCTCGCCCAGCTGGAAGCGCAGCCCCAGGACGCCGGGGATGCCCTCGACAGCGCGACGGATCTCGGACTCCTCGCTGGCGCAGTCCATCGCCGGAATGCGGAAGCGCTGGCCACCACCCAGGGGGACCGAGGCAGAGGCAGCAGGTGCGTGGTCGGAAGCGCCGCAGCAGGCGCCGCAGCCAGCCGGTTGCAGTGCGCCGGCCGGATCCGGCTTGATGTCGTGGGGGTGATCGTGGGCCATGCCGACATTGAAAACCCTGAAGTGGGTATAGAGTCAAGGTGCGTCGCGAACTGTCACCGGCACAAGGGGAACCGCACATGCGCATCGGCGAACTGGCCCAGGCCAGCGGAACGCCCATCGAGACGATCCGCTTCTATGAACGAGAGGGGCTGCTGCCGGCCGCCGCGCGCACGGAGGGCAACTACCGCATCTACACCCCGCAGCATGCGGATCGGCTGGGGTTCATCCGCCAGTGCCGCAGCCTGGACATGACGCTTGACGAGGTGCGGGTGCTGCTGCGTTTCAAGGACCAACCCTTGGCCGATTGCGGCGAGGTGAACAGCCTGCTGGACGAGCACATCGGCCATGTGGCCGAGCGGATCAAGGCCCTGCGCGCCCTTGAGAAGGAGCTGAGGGCGCTGCGGGCGGCCTGCCCCGTGCCTCATGCCTCTGCCGACTGCGGCATCCTCCAGGGCATCGATCACGCAGGTGCGAAACCTGCGGCGGCTTCCAAGCGCCATGTGCGCGGCGCTCACTGAGCATTGCCTGGGGTCGGTGAGCGACGGGTTTCTGGTGCTGGCGGGGCCGACCGCTTGTGGCCGAAATGGGCCAATGGCAACGCCATCGCTTTCGTGCCGTCTCCGGTTGCTTGACGCTGACTCAGGACGCTTCACAGCGCGTCTGGTCCGCAAAAAAGGCGGACTCAACCCATCACTTGCGTGATTGGCCGCCGCCGCTACCTGCAGACGTCTTTACAGGTGGGGCGGTGCGAGCAGACGCGTGCGCTGACTGCGGCGCATCGGCTACGGGCACTTCGTCGGGTCCGTGCACGAATTCCGCAAGGTCTTCTAGCTTGCAGTCGAAGTAGATGCAGAGACGGTCTAGCGAGTCCGTCGTGCAGTTGTATCCCTTCTTGTTTGCGATCTTCCCTAACGTCAAGCGATGGATGCCTGTAGCGGCGGCGACTTCCTCCACCGACACGCGTCTTCCCAACTTGAATGACAGGTCTGCCATCCGTTCTTTCAGTCTGAACCGGATCACTCTCTATGCCCCAAAAGCATCGATTGTAGCTTTTACGCATCTTTCGATGTAAGAGACTTGCACGCATCAAATGACGTGTCTACACTTCATTCACCTTAACTTGAATGGAGAGTGTGATGAAAGGAAAGTGTCTGAACCCTATCGCGCTGGCTTGGGCCGCGGGCTTCGTAGATGGCGAAGGCTGCATCAGGATCGCCAAACGCAAGAACAAATCGAACCCGGTCTTCTCTTTGGAAATCACGATCAGCCAAAACTGCATCGAAACTTTGGAACACTTCAAGGAGGTCCTCGGCATCGACTGTGGTCGCTCCCGTGTTGATTCATCAGCACAACTGAGCCAGTGATCACGTTGAATATTGAGCCACTGGGTTGATGGATTCTTTGACTATTCGGTTGTGGATAAGTCTATCGGGTCTGCTGTTTTTCGATC
>JBDHRZ010000101.1:0-8470 GCA_039807845.1 Rhodoferax sp. | reverse complement strand
CCGGCGTCTGGAACTTGTGGATCAGCGTGAACACATAGCGGTGGTTGCCGCGCACGAGTTCGCGCAGCTGCGCGCCGCTCGCGGCATGGCACTGCTCGCCCTCGGCCTCGCTCACCGCGCCCACGGTCTTGAAGGTCCTGGCGATCTGCTCGTCGAGCTCCACGCGGTCGGTGACGACCACGAAGCTCCAGTTGCCGACGAGCTTGCGCAGCACCTTCTGCGCGAAGAACACCATCGAAAAGCTCTTGCCGCTGCCCTGCGTCTGCCAGAACACGCCGCCGCGCCCATGGCCGAGCTGGCGCGCTTCCAGCATCGAGGTAATGGCATTGTTGACGCCGAGGAACTGGTGGTTCTGGCCAAGGATCTTCACGAGACCGGCCTTGTGCTCGGAGAACAGCGTGAAGTTCTCGGCCAGGTCCAGCAGGCGCGTGCGCTCGCAGGTGCCGCGCAGCATGACTTCCAGCGACACGCGGCGCGGCTCGTCCTCGCGCTCGATGCGCTTCCACTCGAAGAAGCGTTCCCAATCGGCGGTGAGCGAGCCCACGCGGCTGTCGGTGCCATTGCTGGCGATGAGCAGCGCGTTGAACCAGAAGAGCTGCGGAATCTCTTTCTTGTAGTGCGTCAGGTTCTCATCGAAGGCCGCCCGCGCCGGCACGCCGGGCTTCTTCAGCTCGATCACCACCCAGGGCAGGCCGTTGACGAAGCCGACGAGATCAGGCCGGCAGGTGTAGAGGCTGCCCACCACGCTGAACTGGCTCACCAGCAGGAAATCGTTGCGCTCCGGTTGCATCCAATCCACCACGCGCAGGCGCTCGGTCTTCTGCCCGCCGTGCTCGCGGTCGGGGATGGAGACCGCGATGCCGTCCTTCAGCAGCCGGTAGATCTCGCGGTTCGCAGCCTCGAGACTCATCGCCGAACGGTCGCGCACGAGTTCATCGATGGCGGTCTGGATGGCCTCGGGCGGCACATCCGGGTTGAGCGTGGTGAGCGCGGCACGCAGGCGCTCAACGAGCACCACCTCGCCTTTGGTCTCGCGGCCCAGATTGCACGACCCGCTGCCGCCCGCGCCGAAGCTTTCCTCCAGCGCCGACAGTGTCTGCCAGCCGAGCTCCGCAAACAGTCCGATGGCAGGCTGTTCGACGAGCTGATCTTCGGTGTAAGCGTGGGACGTCATGCGCAGGGACTACAAGTGACATCGAAGATGCCTTCGAGGTCATCCTCGGCAGCCGGGCTGAGGCGGACTTCGACCACAAATCACCGTCCGCCGTTCTGACTCTGCTTGCGGCGAGTGAAGGCGGCAAAGTCGAACGCACGGGGTTCGCCGCTGCGCTCGCCTGTCACCAGCGCCTGGCGCAAGGCATCCATCTCGGCGGTGCGTTCCTGCTCGCGGCGGATCAGATCGCGGATCAACTCGCTGTCATTGGCAAAGCGCCCGGCTTCGATCTGGGCACCAATCCAGTGATCCTGCTGATCGGTGACGGTGATGGTTTTGCGGACAGTGGCCATCAGGGTTTCCTCGCAAGTGATCGATAGTATGAAATTGTCATACTTTTATATTACTGGATCATACAAACTGCACGGCCAGACACCTTCCACGCCAGGGCTCCCCTTGTTTTTGTGGTCCAGCGTGCCGCCCGCGCCATTGCCGACACCGTCTTCCAGCCAAGCTGCGCCAACAACCCGATGGCGGGCTGCTCGACGAGTTCCAGGCGTGGGGGCTCATGGGCTCGGGCACTCAGGTCAGCCACAGGGTGGAAAGCGGCACCGACCACAACGGCCTGCCCGATACCTCGCCCATGGGCAGGGTCTGCGTGCCGTCGTACAGCAACACCCCGGCCGTGAAGCGTTCGCCTGCCAGCGCTGCCAGCTTTTTCAGACCCGTGAAGTCGCTGGGCAGGAAACTCGCCGCCGCCTTGACCTCCACTCCCACGATGTCGCCACGCCGGTGTTCCAGCACAAAGTCCACTTCCGCCTGCGTCGTGGTGCGCAAAGTCAGCACCTGCACGTCCTGATCGGCCCACGACGCCATCTTGAGCAGCTCGCCGTACACATGGCTTTCCAGCAGCGCGCCCAGTTTCGGACGCTGGCGAATCAGCAACTCTGCGTTGACGCCCAGCAGCCCGCACAGCAGGCCGGAGTCGATGAATTGCAGCTTGGGGCTCTTGACGATGCGCGACAGCCCGTTGTCCGACCATTGCAGCACCCGGCGCAGCAGGAACATCTGCTCGAAGATGCCCAGATATTTTTCGGCCGTCTTGTTGTCCAGCCCGATCTGGCCTGCCAGCCGGGCGAAGTTGCACAGCTGCCCCGACATGTGCGCCAGGGCGCTCAGCAGGCGCGGCAGGTGGTCGAGCTTTTCCACCGCCGCGATGTCGGGCAGGTCGCGCTGGATCAGCGTGTCCACGTACTGCGCCAGCCAGGCCTCGCGCCGCCGCGTCGTCGTGCGGGCCAGCGCCTGCGGGTAGCCACCGCGCAGCACGCGCTGCACCAGCGCGGCGCCCACCTCGGCCGCTGCCTGCGCGGGCGGCGGCCGGGGCATGTCGCCGGAAAACACCGCATCGATCCAACGGCCCGGCTGGCGCGCCAGCTCGCAGCCGGCCAGTGGCAGCAGGGTGTGGGTTTCGATGCGTCCGGCCAGGGAATCGGCCACGCGCGGCAGGGTCATCACGTTGGCCGAGCCGGTGAGCAGGAAGCGGCCCGGCCGCCGGTCCTGGTCCACCGCCTGCTTGATGGCCAGCAGCAGCTCTGGCGCGCGCTGCACCTCGTCGATCACCGCACCGTCCAGCTCCCGCACGAAGCCCACCGGATCGTGGCGCACGGCGGCCAGTGTGGCAGCGTCGTCCAGCGTCACATACACCCGCGTGGCCTCGGCCATCTGGCGCACCAGCGTCGTCTTGCCCGCCTGCCGGGGCCCGTTCACCAGCACCACCGGGGTGTCGGACAAGGCCTCTTCGATGTGCGGCTGCAGGTAGCGCGGGATGTAGGGGGCGTCCATGCCGGGAGCCTGAAAATTATGGATTATTTAGCGTGAAAAAATGGAATTTGCACCATGATAAATTGGATTTCGTCCCAACGTCAGCCGGCTTCCGGTCACGCAGCAAGCGCCACTCGATCAGGCCGCTTCGACGACCGCGAGTTGGCCGGAGAGCAGCCGCGGCAGCAGCAGGTCGCGGGTGCGACGGAGGTTCTTGATTTGGCGTTGAAGCGCGAGTGCTTGCTCGGCTATCGGAGTCACAGCATCCTCGAACTGCCGCACTAGCTTCGCAGGAGGCTGGACAAACTCGATGGTCTTGAAGACTCCACGACTTATCTCCTTGAAGGTCGCGCCAGATGCCATCCGCTGGAAAGTCGGGACGTTCTCAGCCACCCAGTGGAAGAGGAAATAGAGTGGGACGTGCTCGTTAGGCAGGCAGGTGATGAAGCCCTGGTTGGTGCAGGCTTCGGACGTATTGATGGCGATTGCGCCGATGGTGGCACGGCTGGTGAGCATCACGCTTTGGGCCGGAAACAGACGGGCGGAGCTTTCGGCCAATCCACGCGCAGTAATGTGGTCGCCAGAATCATCCATGAACATCGTTCCGGCACTGGTGAGATCACTTGGCGAGAACCACTGGATTGTTCCTCCCTCCCAATAGCGCTCGTCCTTTCTTGATGGTGTGCCGCCCCCCGAAATCTCAAACGAGTCAGCAACCGTCTTCACCTCCCACCCCTCCGGAATCTCGCCGAGCGGGGACGGGACGCGGGGGACGGATGCACTCGCGCCATCGCTGGCGCTCACCCCTGCCGGGCGGCCTGCGGCCGTCCGATCCGGCTGTCCTGCCGGATGGACGTGGCCGGGGAAGCGGAAGTGGACGAACCACTCGCGGTAGAGGGCGCGGGCCATCGTCTCCAGAATCCTGATGCGCCGCTGGCTGTTCTCGATCAGCTCGTCGTAGGCCGACAGGATGCCCGCGATGCGGCGCTGGATGGGGAGGGGGGGAAGAGGCAGTTCAATGCGCTCCAAGATCTCCTGATTGAGCGATGCCATCGTTGCGCCATGCGAACACTGATTCATCATCCAGCGCTGATGTTCGGACGTCAGGAAGTAATATGAGGCGAATAGGGGTTCTACCCGCTGGGACGCAAAGCGAAGGCGTAAACAGTCGGAACCTTGAAACCAACCGTTTTGCTCGATGCGGATGAACACATGCCTTTCCACGGCTCCCTTTCGTCCGAACACAATGTCTCCGCTCCTGAGAGTGTGAGACGAGAGACGGTCACGAGTGACCGTAGAAATGAATTCCAGCTTGTCGGCCCTGATCCCACCGAATCCGATATTGCGGACATTGATGACAGGAATGCCGCGCTCCGTGTATTCGCTGGCCCTCAGTTGCGTGCCGAAAGGGCCGGTCTTCAACTCGACCTCGCCCGTTACCACAAGCTCACTGACGGGTATTCGCGGAAACTCAGCCATCGCTCACCTCTCCAAATTTCCCGCCACAAGCTTCACTCCCTCACCCCGGCCCTCTCCCAGAGGGAGTGGGAGAAGGTTCTTCCGCGCCCGAACATTGAGTGTTTTGAGTTCTTGTGTTCGTGTGTTGTACATATCCTCAGTCCTCGGGGGGCAAGGCATCAGGATTCTTCAGCGTCTTCTTTTCTTCTGCTGCCAGGCGCCGCTCCACTTTCTTCACGTCCTCGGCGGGTGGCAAGGACTCCGGACGAATGCCGCGCTCAAGCAAGGTATTGCGTACAGCCTGATTGTTGGTGACATGTTTCCGCGAAATGGTGGACTCGCTTTTCATGTCGTTCTGGCGAGCGTTGAAGATGGTGATTTCGGTGGCGAAGTCCTTGGCCTTGAGAATGATGGCGGGCGCGAAGTTCTGATTGCTGCCGGTCCGCTCGAAGATCACATCGGTGAGTTTCTCGGTTCCGCGCTGGCTACCTGAGCCAAGATCGACCATTTTGGTGACACCAACAAATTGGTCGGTGGGCGGATGCCCCGATACCTCGCAGGATGTTCGCGCAGGCAGTAGTTGCGCTCGGCTTCGTTTTCCATGCGCATGATCGTGCGGACACTCGTCCATGACAGATTCCCTACGCACTGCGTAGAAAATCGCCGGGAGTCCGGAGAAATCACATCGAACTGCCTCATAGTTCCCGGTAATTCTTCCGCTCATTCCTTCCCGCCCCTCTTCTTCGCACCGGCTCGCGGCAGTTTCCCGACCTCCGCATCGAGGAGCTTCAGCAGGTCGGCCTCGCCCTGCGCTTCGAGTTCTTCCCTGCGGCGTGTGGCGAAGCGTTCGTACTCGGCCTCGGCGTGGCGGGTGGCCTGCTCGTGACTGACCTTGCCGGCATCGGGCAGGATCGCGCGTTCGTTGAGGATCAGGAAGTCGTGCAGGCGCGTGAGCCAGTGGTCGAGGAAGATCTGCTGGCGCCGCCGGGCCTGGTCTTCGGCAAAGTCCAGGAACATGACGACGATCCGGTTCAGTTCCTCGATCTCGTTTTCCCGCAGGTAGTTCTTTGCCACGACGACATCGCCCTTGCGCATCACGCCGCCCTGCCACGTGGTGAGACCCATGTTCGGTTTGGAGGCGTCGGCACGCTCGGCGATGAGTTCGGCGGCGGTTCTCCCCGTGACGGCAAAATGCAGCTTGTTCTGGATGGTCCGGAAGAAGAGCTGCGTTTGCGGCTCGGCGGGATCGTAGTTGGCGGCAAGCGCAAGGATTTCCCTGACGCGCAGATAGACCCGGCGCTCGGAGGCGCGGATGTCGCGGATGCGCTCGAGCAGTTCGTCGAAGTAGTCCACATGGCCTTTGCCGGGTGGATTCTTCAGCCGCTCGTCGTCCATCGTGAAGCCCTTGACGAGGTATTCCTTGAGCCGGGCCGTGGCCCATTGGCGAAACTGCGTGCCGCGTGCGGACTTCACGCGATAGCCGACGGCGATGATGGTCTCCAGGTTGTAGTGCTCCACCTCCCGGGCGACCGCGCGCAAGCCTTCCTGGCGAACCATCCGGAATTTCCGGATGGTTGCCTCCCGGCTCAGTTCTCCCTCCTGAAAAATGTTCATCAGGTGTTCGTTGATGGTTCGAACATCCTTCTGGAACAGCTCTGCGATCAGTTTCTGTGTCAACCAGATGGTTTCGCCCTCGAACCGGCACTCGATGCGTGTGCGCCCATCCTCGGTCTGGTAGAGGATGAGCTCGGATGCGTTGGGCGGGATGTCGCTCATGCCTCCAGTATCCCCGCGACATTCCTGGCAATCGTGGCTTCCAGCTCCCGCGCCTGGGCATTCAGCGTTTCCAGTTCCTCGTTCAGCGCCTCGAGCTGCGCCTTGAAGTCCTCGTCGCTCACTTCCTCGCCAGCAGCCACGCCCACGTAGCGGCCGGGGTTGAGCGACCAGCCCTGCGCTTCGATCTCGGCGATCGTTGCCGCCTTGCACAGGCCGGGGATGTCGGCGTACGCGGGCTGCTTGCCGAAGATTTCTTTCAGCTTGGCCGCCGTCTCCTCGCCGCCCAAGGTGAGATCGGGCGCTTCACCGCGATAGAGCCGCACCAGGTTGGCGATGAAGCCGATCTGTGCCGGTGTCCAGTCGCGGTGGGCGCGGTCCACCTGCCGGTAGATGTGGCGGGCGTCGATGAAGAGCACCGTGTCGGCACGCTTCGTCCTGGCCTTGCCGCGGTCGAGGAACCACAGCGTGCAGGGCAGGGTCACGGTGTAGAACATGTTGGGGCCGACGGCCACCATCACGTCCACCGCACGCGCTTCGATCAGCTTCTGGCGCAGCTCCTGCTCGCTGCTGCGCGCATCCGAGGCCGAGTTCGCCATGACGAAGCCGGCGCGGCCTTTGGCATTGAGCGCTGAGTAGAAAAGCTGGATCCAGAGATAGTTTCCGTTGTCGGTGCGCGGCAGGCCGAAGGGGTAGCGGCGGCCGGCGCCGACCATGTCCTTGAGCCGCTCCTTGTCCACCGCGTTCACGTTGAAGGGCGGATTGGCGAGCACGAAGTCGAAGGCGCCGGTGGCCGCGTGCGGGTCGTCGTAGTAGCTGTTGACGTTGCCGCCGTGGCGGATGTCGCCCTCCAGCCCGTGGATCGCGAGGTTGAGGCGCGCCAGCCGCCCGGTCTCGTCGGTCTTCTCCACGCCGCAGATGGCGAGTTCGGCGGCAGGGTTCTTGTGATGCTCGGCCACGAAGCGCGCCGACTGCACGAACATGCCGCCCGAGCCGCAGGCGGGGTCGAGGATGCGGCCGTGGTAAGGCTCGATCACCTGCGTGAGCAACCGCACGATGCTGCTCGGCGTGTAGAACTCGCCGCCGCCCTGCCCCTCGCTCATGGCGAATGCGCCGAGGAAGTATTCGTAGATGCGGCCGAAGGCGTCGAAGTCGAGCGTGGCCGGGATCTCGGAGATCTTCTTCAGCAGCTCTTTGAGCAGCGTGCCGGTGAAGAGGTTGTAGGTCTTGGGCAAGACGCCGGCGAGTTGCGGGTTGTGCTTCTCCACCTCGCGCATGGCGGCGTTGACCCTGGCGCCGATGTCGGCCGCCTCGGGCAGCGTCAGGAGGTGATCGAAGCGCGCCTCGGGGGCGAGGTAGAGCACGTTGTCGGCGTGGTAGGCGAGCGGTTCATCCACCCGGCTGCCACGGCGCGACGACGCCCCCGCCTGTTCCAGCTTCGCGCGTTGTGCGGCAAAGCGCACCTGGGCGAAGCGCAAAAAGATGAGGCCCAGGATCGGGCCGGAGTATTCCTGCGCCTTCAGGCCGGAATTGGCGCGGAACTGGTCGGCGGCGTCCCACAGGCGCTTTTCGAGCGAAGTGGCAGCGGCGTCTCTTTCGGTGGGGGCAATCCAGTGCAAGTATGTTTCCTCGGGGCCAGGTCGGGCGGACATCGGGATGGACCCGTCCACGCCTGGCGCGCCCGTGCGCCGGACCTGCTCCGGCCCGGGACATCCCGTAGCGCCCGACTTTACCCTTGCACGCGCGGGTACCGCGCTTGCGCACCCATGAACCGCGTGCGGCTGGCCGCGCAACTCACTGCACGCGACAGCCCCGAGCCGCGATCGGCAGGTCGCCCAGGCGCTGGCCGCGCGTGGTCAGGTTGTCGCACGAGAGTTCTTCGGGGCTGCGCACGAAGCGCCCGGTGACGGGGTCGAGCAGGCCCTTGCCAGGGGTGTAGTGCAAGGCCACGGTGCCGGTCGCCTCGGCGCTGCCGGATGGACCCGGACCAACCGCGCCCGGCGCAGCGGTGCTGGCAAGCGGCTCGCGTGCGACTGCCGGGGTCGGGAGAGCCGGCTCGCGCCCGGCGGCGGAGGCCACCAGTTGCGCCGCGTAGGCAGCGCGCGTCATGGTTTGGCTGGCCTTGCCCAGGCCGCTCAGGCTGCCTAGCCTGAAGTTCCGCGCAGTGCCCTGAGGCGGGACGCCAGCAAGTCCTTATCGCGCCTCATGAATTTGGCCCTTTTGGGCCTTTTTCGTGCTTTTGAATGTAGTCACTAAAATTGCTTG
>JBDHRZ010000100.1:0-8470 GCA_039807845.1 Rhodoferax sp. | reverse complement strand
TCTGGTGCTCAATTCGCTGGCCGCCGCGATCGGCTCGGTGGTGGACAAGAAGCTCGTGATGGCCAACGAGCAGAACGGTGACCTGGGCAATGGCTGGCTGCGCACCCGCTCGGCGGGCGCCGGGCCGTACAAGCTGGTGGAATGGAAGTCCAAGGACGCCGTGGTGCTGGAGGCCTATCCCGGATTCGTGGACGGACCGGCGAAGCTCAAGCGCGTGATCGTGCGCCATGTGGCCGAGGCCGCCGCGCAGCGCCTGCTGCTCGAGAAGGCGGACGTGGACGTCGCCTCCGACCTCAATCCCGATCAGGTGCAGGCACTGGCGTCCAAGCCCGAGATCAAGATCACGCAGATCGAGCGCGGCACGGTGTACTACATCGCGCTCAACCAGGCCAACCCCAACCTGTCCAAGCCGGAGGTCTGGCAGGCCATCCGCTGGCTGGTCGACTACGATGGCATCACCAAGAAGCTGTTCCGTGGCCAGTACAAGACGAACGAGTCCCCGGTGGCGCAAGGTGTTCCCGGTGCCCTGCCCGAGCAGCCCTACAAGCTCGACGTGGCCAAGGCCAAGGCCTTGCTGGCCAAGGCCGGCCTGAAGGATGGCTTCAGCGTGGCACTCGATGCGATGGCCGTGAGCCCGTACAAGGAAGTGGCCGAATCGCTGCAGAACACCTTTGCCCAGGCCGGCATCAAGCTCGAGATGCGCGTCGCCGAACCTGCGCAGGTGCTCACGCGCTACCGTGAGCGCCGCCACGACATGGTCGTGTTCGTCTGGGCGCCGGACTACTCCGACCCCAGTTCCACCATCGAGTTCTTCAGCCGCAACGCCGACAACGCCGACAACGCCGCCAACAAGAACGCTGCCTGGCGCAACCGCTGGCTGATCCCGCAGCTCACGGGGCAGACCGAAGTTGCTTCGCACGAGATCAACGTGAAGGAGCGCATCAAGCGCTACGGCGATCTGCAACGCGTGCTGCGCGACGACTCGCCGTTCATCTTCTTCATGCAGAAGGTCGAGCCGATCGCGATGCGCAAGGAAGTGCAGAACTACCGCGGTTTCTCCACCTTCGATTCGACGTTGTACAACGTCATCCAGAAGTAACCCGAGGAGTCGTCGGGCGTGGCCACCAACCGGTTGATCCGGCGCAGCCGCTGGCTGGCGTCCATGCTCGTGACGGCGGCGGTGACGCTGGCCGGGCTGCTGGTGGTCACCTTCCTGCTTGGGCGCGTGCTGCCGGCCGACCCGGTGCTGCGCATCGTGGGCGACCGGGCGCCGCAGGAACTGTACGACCGGGTGCGCCGCGAACTGCGGCTGGACCGGCCCTTGCCGGAGCAGTTCGCGGCGTATACCGACGACTTCGTGCACGGGCGCTTCGGCAAGTCTGTCGTCACCGGCAACCCGGTGGCGGAAGACATCGTGCGCTACTTTCCCGCCACCTTCGAACTGGCCACGGCTGCGATCCTGATCGGCGTCCTGCTCGGCATCCCGGGCGGCGTGCTGTGCGCGCGCTACCAGAGCCGGTTGGCAGACCACGTGGTGCGCGTGATCTCGCTGCTGGGGCACTCCATGCCCATTTTCTGGCTCGGCATCGTCGGCCTGCTGGTGTTCTACGCCCAGCTGGGCTGGGTCTCCGGGCCGGGGCGGCTGGACATCGCCTACCGCTACTCGGTGCCCGCGGTGACGCATCTGATGCTGGTCGATTGCGTGCTGGCCGGCCAGTGGGATGCGTTCTGGAATGCCTTCTCCCACATCGTGTTGCCTGCCTGCCTGCTCGGGCTGGTGGCCATGGGCTACATCACGCGCATGACGCGCAGCTTCCTGCTCAGGCAACTGCGCCAGGACTACGCGACGGTGCTGCGGCTCAAGGGCCTGAGCGAGGCCGCCATCCTGTGGCGCCACGGCCTGCGCAACGCGGCCGGCCCGATCTTCGCCGTGGTGGCCATGACCTACGCCTATCTGCTCGAAGGTGCCGTGCTCACCGAGACGGTCTTTGCCTGGCCGGGGCTCGGCATGTACATCACCGATTCGCTGTTTGCCTCCGACATCCCGGCGGTGCTGACGGGCACGCTGGTGGTGGGCGTCGTGTTCATGCTGGTCAACATCACGGCCGAAGTCGCGCAGGCCGCGTTCGACCCGAGGACGCGTGAGGCATGACGAGCAGCGTTTCCTCCCCGTTGCGCTGGTTGCGCTCCGATGAACCGACCACGCGCGCCCAGGCGCGCATGGGTGCCGTGTACCGCTTGCTGCAGCGCCTGCTGCGCAGCCCGATCGGCGTCGCCGGGCTGCTGATCCTGCTGGTGATCGTGGCCATCACGCTGGCCGCGCCGTGGTTGCCGCTGCAAAACTATATCGCGCAGTCGCTCGGTGACCGGTTGCTCCCACCTTCGGCACAACACTGGTTCGGCACCGACACCATGGGGCGCGACCTGCTCGCGCGCGTGGTGTTCGGTGCGCGCCCCTCATTGTTCATCGTGGGCATGGTGCTGCTGATCAGCGTGCCCGTCGGCGTGGTGGTGGGCGCCGCCGCCGGCCTCTGGGGCGGCTGGCTCGACGCAGCGCTGATGCGCTTGTCGGACGTGTTCATGGCGTTTCCGCGCCTGATCCTGGCGATCGCCGTGGCGGCGGTCCTGAGCGCTGGGCTGTGGACCGCCGTGATCGCCATCGCGCTGACCGGCTGGCCCGCCTACGCGCGCATCGCCCGGGCCGAGACCGCGTCCATCCGCAACGCGGAATTCGTGCAGGCGGCGCGCGCGTTGGGCGCATCCCGGCTGCGCCTGCTGCTGCGCCACGCCCTGCCGCTGTGCCTGCCTTCGGCCGTGGTGCGCGCGGCGCTGGACGCGCCGGGCATCGTGCTGATCACTGCCGGCCTCGGTTTTCTCGGGCTGGGCCTGCCGCCGCCCGCGCCCGAATGGGGGGCGATGGTGGCCGAGGGACGCGCGATCGTGTTCGAAGCCTGGTGGGTCTCCACGATCCCGGGCTTGCTGATCCTCACCCTGAGCATGGGCTTCAACCTGCTCGGTGACGCCTTGCGCGACGTGATGGAGCCGGGGGCCTGATGCAGCAAGCCGCCCCACAACTGGCAGCGGATGCGGGCGTGCCGCTGCTCGACATTCGCAACCTGCGCGTGTCCTTCCCCGGACCCCAGGGACGGGTGGAGGTCGTCAAGGGCAGCACGCTGCGCATGGGGCGCGAACGCGTGGCGGTGGTGGGCGAGTCGGGCTCGGGCAAGTCGGTGACCTTCCGCTCGCTGCTCGGCCTGCTGCCGCCGAGCGCGCGGGTGCAGGCCGATCGTGCCGAACTCGATGGCGAAAACCTGCTCGGCCTGTCCGCGAAGGCTTTGCGTGCGCTGCGTGGCAGGCGCATCGGCATGGTGGTGCAGGACCCGCGCCAGGGGCTCGATCCGCTCATGACGATCGGGCGCCAACTCGCCGAGATGCTGCGCCTGCACGGCAAGGCGCCGCGCCAGCGACTGGCCAGCCGCGTGCATGAACTGCTGGCCGAGATGCACATCCGCGAGCCGCAGCGCGTCGCCGGCCTGTACCCGCATCAGGTGTCGGGCGGCATGGCACAGCGGGCGATGCTCGCCATGATGCTCAGCGTCGAGCCCGAACTGCTGATCGCCGACGAGGCGACCTCGGCGCTGGACGCCGTGGTGCGCCACCGCATCCTGGATCTCATCGACGAGCAGGTGCGCCGCCGCGGCATGGGTCTGGTGCTGATCAGCCACGATCTGGACCTGGTGGCACGCTATGCCGAGCGCGTGATCGTGATGTATGCCGGGCGCGTGATGGAAGAACTCCGCGTCGAGGGCGGCGAGCTGCGCCCGCAGCACCCCTACACGCTGGGACTGCTGAATTCGCGTCCCACCTGGCAGACGCTGGGCCGGGATCTCCCGGTGCTCAACAGGGAGGCATCGTGGCTGCAGTGAGCGGCGCCGGGCCAGTGCCCGCGGCCGAGCCCCACGGCGAGCGGGAGGCTGCGCGTGTGGTGGACGAGCCGTTGCTGCAGGTGCAGGATCTCGTCATCCGGCGCGGTCAGCGACAGGTCGTCGCGGGCGTCTCGTTCGAGGTGCCGCCGGGCGGCAGTCTGGGCATCGTGGGTGAGTCCGGGTGCGGCAAGAGCACCATCCTGCGCGCCATTGCCGGCATCGACCAGGACTGGGACGGCAATATCCGGATCCTGGGCGAGCCGCTCGGGCACCGGCGCAGCATGGCCGACCGGCGGCGCATGCAACTGGTGTTCCAGGATCCGCTCGCGGCACTCAATCCGGCCCACATCGTCGATGAGGTCCTGCGCGAGCCGATGGTGGTGCACGGCATTCCGGACCAGGACACGCACATCCGCGAGGTGCTGCAGCGCGTGGGCCTGCCGACCTCGGTGCGGTTTCGCTTTCCGAGCCAGCTTTCGGGCGGGCAGCGCCAGCGCGTGTGCATCGCGCGTGCGCTGCTGGTGCAGCCGCGCCTGCTGCTGCTCGACGAATCCACCTCGGCGCTCGATGTGTCGGTGCAGGCCGAGGTGCTGAACCTGCTCGCACGGCTGCGTCGCGACTTGCAGCAGAGTTTCGTGATGGTGAGCCATGACCTGGCGGTGGTGGCCCACATGTGCGAGCGCATCGCGGTGATGGCGGGCGGGCGTTTCGTCGAACTGCTCACCCGCGCGGACCTGATGGCGGGCAGGGTCCGCTCGCAGGAGGGGCGCGAGCTGTTCTCGGCCACCGGACGCGACCTCCCGGCCCAGCTCTGAGCCTGCGCGGGCCCTGCGCGCGCAGTCGCCAGGGCCGCGGCACGATTCCCGCGCGCCGCCGTGCACGGGACAGAGGCGCCCTTTCGCGCATGACTGAACCTGGAAACCGCAGCTGACTGCGTGCAAGCGTCTGGCCGGGCGCATCCGACTGTGGCTTTCGGGTTGATTTCCGTCATGAGTGTGCCGCGATTGCCGTTCACAATCCAGCGTGGGAGTCTGCAGCCAGGCGAGGTGACGAGGCAACGCACGATGAACGCATCCACGGATGATCCTGCCGCGCAGCGCTTCGAGCGCATCGTCAAGCGGTCGCAGCCGGGCGGCTCGGTGTCCGCCAGGGCCGGCGACGCTGCCGCGTCTGCGGCCTTCGACTGGGAGCAGGCGCAGCGCATGCTCGACGGGCTGCCCGCCGGCGGCCTGAACATCGCTTACGAGGCCGTCGACCGGCACCTGCTGCATGGCCGCGGCAACAAGGTGGCGATCCGCTGGATCGGCAAGTCGGGTGCGCGGCGTGCGCTCAGCTACGCCGACCTGGCCGCGCAGACCAACCGCTTCGCCAATGCGCTGGCTGCGCTGGGCGTGCTTGCCGGCGAGCGCGTGTTCGTGCTCATGGGCCGCCTGCCCGAGTTGTACGTCGCCGTGCTCGGCACGCTCAAGGCGCGCTGCGTGGCCAGCCCGCTGTTCTCGGCCTTCGGGCCCGAGCCGATCGCAACGCGCTGCGAAATGGGGGACGCGCGCGTGCTGGTGACCACGCCCGAGCTGTACCGGCGCAAGGTGCAGGGCCTGCGTGCACGGCTGCCCGGCCTGCGCCACGTGATCGTCGTGGGGGAAGTACCCGCGGGCGACCCGGGTGTGCATGCGTGGGCCGACGTGGTGGCGCCCGCCTCGCCCGACTACACGATGGGCGCCACCGACCCCGAGTCGATGAGTCTGCTGCATTTCACGAGCGGCACCACCGGCCGGCCCAAGGGGGCGATCCACGTGCATCGGGCCGTGGTGGCGCATGCCGCCACCGGGCGTCACGCACTCGACCTTCGCGAGGGCGACGTGTTCTGGTGCACCGCCGACCCGGGATGGGTCACCGGCACCAGCTACGGCATCATCGCGCCGCTGGTCAACGGCGTGACCAACGTGGTGGTCGAAGCCGAGTTCGACGCCCAGACCTGGTATTCGGTGCTCGAGCGCGAGCGCGTCAGCGTCTGGTACACGGCACCCACCGCGATCCGCATGATGATGAAGCTCGGCGCCGATGCGGTGAAGGGCTACGACCTGTCGGCGCTGCGCTTCATGGCCAGCGTGGGCGAGCCGCTCAACCCGGAAGCCGTGGTCTGGGGCGTGCAGGCGTTCGGCCTGCCGTTCCACGACAACTGGTGGCAGACCGAGACCGGCGGCATCATGATCGCCAACACCGCCGAGATGGACATCAAGCCAGGCTCGATGGGGCGGCCGCTGCCCGGTGTCACGGCCGCGATCGTCCGCCGGCGTGCAGGGGGCGGCGTGGAGCCGGTCGACGCGCCCGGGGTGGAGGGTGAACTCGCACTCGCGGCGCCCTGGCCGTCGATGATGCGCGGCTATCTGCATGAGGAGGAGCGCTATCGCAAGTGCTTCGTCGACGGGTGGTATCTCACCGGCGACCTGGCGCGGCGCGACGCGCAAGGCTACTACTGGTTCGTCGGACGCGCCGACGACGTGATCAAGTCTGCCGGGCACCTGATCGGGCCGTTCGAGGTCGAAAGCGCCCTCATGGAGCACCCGGCGGTGGCCGAGGCCGCCGTGATCGGCATCCCGGATCCGACCGTGGGCGAGGTCGTGAAGGCCTTCGTCGCGCTCAAGCCGGGTTTCGAGGCCGGCGATGCGCTCAACCGCGAACTGATCGGCCATGCGCGCAAGCGGCTGGGTGCGGCGGTAGCGCCCAAGTCGATCGACTTTCGATCCGGCCTGCCCAGGACGCGCAGCGGCAAGATCATGCGCCGCCTGCTCAAGGCGCGCGCGCTCGGTCTGCCCGAAGGTGACCTCTCGACGCTCGAGAGTGACGAGAAGCCCGTGAGCCAGGCGTCATGAGCACCGACAAACTCCGGCTCGACCGCGCGCACCTGCACGATCTCTATCGCCAGATGCTGCGCATCCGCCGTTACGAAGCCAAGTGCGTCGAGCTCTACCAGGCGCAGAAGATCCGCGGCTTCATGCACCTCTACGACGGTCAGGAGGCGGTCGCCGTGGGCGTGATGGCCACGCTCGAGCCGCGCGATGCGGTGGTGGCCACCTACCGCGAGCATGGCCAGGCGCTGGCGCGCGGCCTCTCGATGGCGGCCATCACCGCCGAGATGCTGGGCAAGCGCGAGGGTTGCTCGCGCGGGCGTGGCGGCTCGATGCACCTGTTCGATCGCGCGCACCGCCTCTACGGCGGCACGGTGCTGGTCGCCGGCGGGTTGCCGCTGGCCGCCGGCATTGCGCTGGCCGACAAGCGCCTGCGCCCCGGCGCGGTGACGGCCTGCTTCTTCGGCGAGGGTGCGGTCGGCGAAGGTGTGTTCCACGAAACCATGAACCTGGCCCAGCTGTGGCGGCTTCCGGTATTGTTCGTGTGCGAGAACAACCTGTATGCGATGGGCGTGCCGCTGGCCGACGGCGAGGCGCAAACCGACATCTGGCGCAAGGCCGGTGCCTACCGCATGGCGAGTGCGCAGGTCGATGGCATGGATCCGGTCGAGGTCGAGTCGGCTGCGCGGCGCGCGGTTGCGCACATCCGCAGCGGACAGGGCCCCTACTTCCTGGAAATGCGCACCTACCGCTTTCGCGCGCACTCGATGTTCGACACCCAGGCCTATCGCAGCCGCGACGAGGTCGAGGAGTGGAAGCGCGTCGATCCGATCGAGCGGCTGCGCGCCTGGATGGTGGCGAACCGCGCACTCAGCGATGAGGAGGCGGCGGCGATCGACGCCGATGTCGCGGCCGAGATCGCCGCTGCCGTCGCGTCCGCCGAGGCCGGCACGCTCGAACCCGTCGACGATCTCGAACGCTTCGTGCTGATGGACGAAGTCGTGCAGGAGCGCATGTGATGGCGGACCTGGCCAACCCGCTGCGCATGACCTATCGCGAGGCGTGCAGGCAGGCGATCCGCGATGCGCTGCGCGCCGACCCGCGCACCTTCGTGATGGGCGAGGATGTCGGCCGCTACGGCGGCTGCTACGCCGTCACCAAGGGCTTGCTGGAGGAGTTCGGCCCGGAGCGCATCGTCGACACGCCGCTGGCCGAGAACGGCATCACCGGCATCGCCATCGGCGCCGCGCTCGCGGGCTTGCGCCCGCTGCTCGAGATCATGACCTGCAACTTCAGCCTGCTCGCGCTGGACCAGATCATGAACAACGCCGCCACGCTGGCGCACATGAGCGGCGGGCAGTTTGCCGTGCCGCTGGTGATCCGCATGGCCACTGGCGGCGGCCGCCAGCTCGCTGCGCAGCACTCGCACAGCCTGGAGGGCTGGTATGCGCACATCCCCGGGCTCAAGGTGGCGGTGCCTGGCACCGTCGAGGATGCGCGCTTCATGCTTGCGGCGGCACTGGCAGACCCGAACCCGGTGCTGCTGTTCGAGCACGTGGTGCTCTACAACGCCGAGGATGCACTCGACCCTGCCGTGGGCGCGGTCGACCTGGAGCACGCGAAGGTGCGCCGCGCCGGGCGCGACGTCACCCTCGTGACCTACGGCAACAGCCTGCCCAAGTGCCTGCAGGCGGC
>JBDHRZ010000099.1:0-8487 GCA_039807845.1 Rhodoferax sp. | reverse complement strand
CTACTCGCGAGGATACGCGATTCGGTGAGCCAGATCCAAGCCACAGGAGCCCAGTCTGATCGGTCATGATGAGCCATGAGACGGCGAGCGCGCTCGTTCCATGCATGCGTACGCTCCACCACCCAGCGCTTGGCCTGCACCACGAAGCCATTGGCCACGGCCTCGGGCCACAACGGCTGCTGGGCGTCTTGCCAGGTGCCCGTTGCGCGATTGCCCGGATGACGCACCACTTCAACGCTGATGCCATGAGCCTTTTCGATGTTCAGCGCGCACTGCCCTGCGTAAGCAGAATCGGCGTACAGCTTCCTGAGCCCGGGCACCTTGGCGCAGGCCTTGGCCACCACAGGCGCTGCCCCGTCACGGTCCTGCACGCTGGCCGATGTGACCGTCACCGCCAGCAGCAGGCCCACGGTATCGACCACCAGGTGACGCTTGCGCCCCTTGAGCTTCTTGCCGGCATCAAAGCCGGTGTTGCCCCCTTGCGCGGTGCTGCGCGTGCTCTGCGAATCGATGATCGCCGCCGTGGGCTCGGGTGCCTTGCCAATGCGCTGGCGCCATTGCTCGCGCAGCCGATCGTGCATGGCCTCAAACAGTCCCGCGGCAGCCCAGCGGCTGAAAGTCTTGTACACGGCAGGCCACGGGGCATACGTCTTGGGCAAGAGCCGCCAGGCACAGCCCACACGCACCGCGTAACTACAGGCGTTGAGCATCTCCCGGCGGTCATACCGGGCAGGGGCGCCGCGCTGGCCCTCGCGCTCGAACAGGTCTCTGACCAGTTCCCATTCGGCATCGCTCAAATCGGTGTTCATGCCTTTGCCGTCGTCGCCGCGCCGGTGGGCCTCGGTGTAGCCGTAGCGCACGGGCGTGCCCCCTTGTACGCGGGCGCGTTCACCGGCGCGGCGCAGCGGCTTGACTCGCTCGATGCCAGCTTGGCGCAGCGCCTTGCGCACCGTGGCCGGGTTGACCTTCGTGCCGGTACGCCGACACAATTCCCGGGTCACCTCGTCCAGCGACGATTGGGGCATTTGCTGGGTGATCGCGCGCAGCACCGTGATGTGTTCATCGTTCAGGGCTGGCCGACGCCCAGGGCGCCCAGGTCCGGTAGCTTGTGTCTTCTTGGTCATCCATCACCTCTGCTGCGCTTGCGGGTTGCTGCGCGACAAGGTGATATTTTAATTCGTCCACATCCTCTGAGTAAGGACGATCAATGGCAATCACCAACCAGGAGCGGGTCGGCAAGGCGATGGACCTGTTGCGCGCGGGGCTCGCGCCCTTCGTCGAGCGCGAGGTGCAGTCCGCCGCCAAGACGGGCTCGGTGCGCATGGAGGCGGTGCAGCGCTTCGCCGAGGACCCGCTGCTCGGCAGGAAGCCGATCGCGCAATGGGATGTGGCCGGCCTCTTGAAGCTGATGTGGGAGACCTGGAACGACGTGTTCGGCCGCACGCTGGGTCGAGCCGAGCGCTCGCTGGTGCAGGAGCTGCGCGACTGGCGCAACAAGTGGGCGCACCAGGAGCCGTTCGCGAGCCGCGATGCCGAGCGGGCGATGGACTCGATGGTGCGGCTGCTCACTGCCGTGTCGGCCAGGGAGGCCGACGACGTCGACCGCATGATGATGGAGCTGCGGCGCCTGACCATCGACGAGCAGGTGCGCGGCGAGAAGCGCAAGGCCGGCGGCTCGCTGATCGAGGCTGCGGCGAGCAGCACGCTCAAGCCGTGGCGCGAGATCGTCACCCCGCACGCCGACGTGGCGAGCGGGCGCTACCAGCAGGCCGAGTTCGCCGCCGACCTGTGGCAGGTGCACCTGGGCGAAGGCAGCGACGAGTACCGCAAGCCCGGCGAGTTCTTCCGCCGCACCTTTCTCACCGAGAGCCTGAAGCGGCTGCTCGTCGGCGCCGTGGAGCGCCTGTCGGGCAAGGGCGGCGACCCGGTGGTGCAACTCCAGACCAATTTCGGCGGCGGCAAGACGCACTCGATGCTGGCGCTGTACCACCTGTTCGGCGGCAGCGCGCCGGGGGACCTGGCCGGCGTGGACGCCGTGATGGCCGCCGCCGGCGTGACCAGGCTGCCGACCGCGCGGCGCGTGGTGCTGGTGGGCAACAAGATCTCGCCCGGCAATCCGGTCACCAAGCCTGATGGCACAGTGGTGCGCACGCTCTGGGGCGAGCTCGCGTACCAGCTCGGCGGCAAGAAGGCCTTCGCGCGCATCGCGAAGGACGACGAGAAGGCCACCAGCCCCGGCGACGTGCTGCGCGAGCTGCTGCGCGAGCACGGGCCGTGTCTCGTCCTGATCGACGAGTGGGTCGCCTACGCGCGCCAGCTGCACGACCAGAGCGACCTTCCGGCCGGCGGCTTCGAGACCCAGTTCACCTTCGCCCAGGCGTTGACCGAGTCGGCCAAGCTTGCGGGCAACTGCCTGCTGGTGATCTCGCTGCCGGCGTCCGACACGGCGGGCTCGCCGCACACACAGGCCGACGACGTGGAGGTGGGCGGCATCCGCGGGCGCGAGGCGCTCGACCGCCTGCGCAACGTGGTGGGGCGCGTGGAGTCATCGTGGCGGCCGGCCTCGGCAGAGGAAGGCTTCGAGATCGTGCGGCGGCGGTTGTTCGAGCCGCTCCCCGGGGCCGAAGCCTTCAAGCAACGCGACGTGACGGCACGCGCCTTTGCCGACCTGTACCGTGCCCAAGGCGCGGAGTTCCCGCCCGAGTGCCGCAGCGCCGACTACGAGAAGCGCATCCAGGCCGCGTTCCCGATTCACCCCGAGATCTTCGACCGGCTGTACGAGGACTGGTCCACGCTGGTCAAGTTCCAGCGCACGCGCGGCGTGCTGCGGCTGATGGCGGCCGTCATCCACAGCCTGTGGGAGAAGGGCGACCGCAACCCGCTGATCCTGCCTTCGACGGTGCCCATCGACGACGCGCGCGTGCAGTTCGAGCTGACGCGGTATCTGTCGGACAACTGGGTGCCGATCATCGAGAAGGACGTCGACGGACCAGGCTCGCTGCCGCTCAAGATCGACGGCGAGGTGCCCAACCTCGGCAAGCTGCATGCCACGAGGCGCGTCGCGCGCACGATCTACCTCGGATCTGCGCCGACGGCGGCAGCCGCGCATCGCGGGCTCGAGGACCGCCGCGTGAAGCTTGGCTGTGTGATGCCGGGCGAGTCCCCGGCAGTGTGCGGCGATGCACTGCGTCGTCTGGCCGCGGCGGCGACGTATCTCTACCAGGACGGCCCGCGCGCCTGGTACGCGACGCAGCCCACCGTCACCAAACTCGCCGAGGACCGCGTCGAGCAGTTGAAACGCGACCCGGACAAGGTGGCTGCAGAGCTCGACGCCCGCGTGCGCGCCGACCTGAAGAAGCCGGGCGACTTCTCGCGCGTGCACCCGCTGCCACGCTCGGGGGCGGACGTGCCGGATGACCTCGACACGCGGCTCGTCGTGCTGCCACCGGAGCACCCGTACAGCAAGGACGAGGGCAACGCGGCACAGAACGCCGCACGCGCGATCCTCGAGTCGCGCGGCAACACGCCGCGCCTGTACCGCAACACGCTCGTGTTCCTGGCCGCCGACAAGGTCCGGCTGCAGGACCTGGACGAAGCGCTGCGCAAGTATCTCGCGTGGGCGTCCATCCTGGCGGAGAAGGAAACCCTCGACCTGAGTCCGTTCCAGGTCCGGCAGGCCGAGACGCAGAAGCAGGCCGCGGACGCGGCCGTCACCGCACGCCTGCCGGAAACATGTCAATGGGTGCTCGTTCCTGAGCAAAAGTCGCCGCAGGCGGCGGTCGAATGGCACGCGCTGCGGCTCACCGGCTCCGATGCGCTCGCGGTGCGAGCGAGCAAGAAGCTCAGGAGCGAAGAGTTGTTCGTCGCGAGCCTCGGCTCCACCATCCTGCGCAAGCACCTGGATGACGTGCCGCTGTGGCGGGGTGACCACGTACCGATTCGCCAGCTCGTCGACGACTTCGCGCGCTACCTGTACCTGCCCCGGCTCGCAGGGCCGGAGGTGCTGGTGCAGGCGATGCGCGACGGCGTAGCGCTGCTGACCTGGCAGTCCGACACGTTCGCCCATGCCGAGAGCTTCGATGATTCGGGCCGACGGTATCGCGGCCTGCGCAGCGGTCAGGTGATCGCGCTGGGCAGCGAGGACGCCGGACTGATTGTCAAGCCGGACGTCGCGCGCCGCCAGTTCGACGCCGAGGTGCCGCCTGCGCCGAGCCCCGGACTCGTGCCGCCGCCCGTGCCGGGCGCAGGGGGGGAGACGCCCCGCGGCTCAGGTCCGACGTCGGCGCCGCCGCGCCTGCCGCGCCGCTTCCACGGCACGGTGTCCCTCGACCCGGCGCGCGTCGGGCGCGATGCCGGACGAATCGCGGAGGAAGTCATCGCGCACCTGGTTTGCCAGCCGGGCGCCGAGGTGTCGGTCACGCTCGAGATCGAGGTACACCTGCCCGCTGGGGCCAACGAGCAAACGGTTCGGACGGTCACCGAAAACAGCCGAACCCTGAAATTCAAGAGCCACGGGTTCGAAACGGATTGACCACGGCGCGATTGCGCCGATGCCTGCACCGGTCTGTTGGTGTTGGTGCGTGTGCTGGTTGGCCTCTTCCGTTCGCTCGGTCTCCAGGTCGTTGCCATCGTCGCTTGGTGTCGTCGTTTCAGCTCAGCCTAGAAACGCAGTTGCCCTATCGTAATTGAGCGTCGATTGAGGGCTGGTGCGGGTTTGCGCAGATTTGGCACACTCACCCAATGGGTGAAAGCAAACGCAGGCGAATGTGGACCCTTGCCAGGGTCGAAGATGGGGGCGAGCAGGCGCAGGTGGTGGACACGCTGGGCGGGCGCATGCACGTGCGCTGGGACCAGGATGCGGCGGTCACGCCGCATGGCCAGTTGGTGTTCTTCGCCGAGTTCTTGGCCGCCACCGGCGTGTTCGAGCGCTGGGTGTCTTCGTGTCCGCTGGAGTACCGAAGTGGCAACGCGCCGGACAAACGCGACGTACTGGGCACGCTGATGATGGGCATGCTGGCTGAGCACCGTCGTTATGCCCACATCAGCGCGCTGCGCGGGGATGCGGTGGCCGCGCAGGCGCTGGGCATGAACAAGGTGCTCAGCGAGGATGCGCTGCGCCGAGGGCTGGAACGTATCGACGAGGCGGCCAGTACGGCGTGGATGCGCCCGGCGCTGATGCATTCGGTACGCGAGGCGCTGGACAAACCGTGGGTGCTGGACATCGACGCGACGGTCAAGCCGCTGTACGGACGCCAGGAGGGAGCCGAGTTGGGCTACAACCCGGCAAAGCCCAAGCGACCCAGCCACGTGCTGCACACCTTCTGGGTGGGCAACCTGCGTCTGGAGCTGGACGTGCAGGTCAGCTCGGGCAAGCAGCACACCAGCGTGCACGCCAAGGCGGCGCTGGGGCGACTGCTCGACGCGTTGGGCGACAAGCGCCCGGCGATGGTCCGAGGCGACTCGGGTTACGGCAACGAGGGCATGCTGCTGGAGTTGGAGGGCCGAGGTCAGCCCTACCTGCTGCGGCTGCGCCAGACAGCCAACGTGCAGCGCCTGGTGGCGCGCCAGTTCGAACGCCAAGACTGGAGTCGAGCGGACCACCAGGGCTGCCAGATGGTGGAGGACCATCTGCAACTGCATGGTTGGAGCAAGAAACGAAGGGTGGTCATCGTGCGCCAGCGCATCCGTGGCGGGATCGCGCGCGAGAGGCGCATCGACGGCAAGCAGCTGCGACTCGATCTGGCGGGCCCCAGCGTACACGAGGGTGATCGGCTGTGGGAATACGCGGTGATGGTCACCGACGTGGCCTACCCCATCGAGGCGATCGGACAACTCTACCGAGACCGTGCCGACTGCGAGAACGGCTTTGACGAGCTCAAGAACCAGTGGGGAATATGCGGCTTCACCACGCAGGACATCAACCGCTGCCAGACCACGGCGCGCACTTGTGCGCTGGTCTACAACTGGTGGAGCTGGTACTGCCGCACGGCCCACCCGGGCGCGCGCATGGAGGCCACCACGAGCAGGCCGCTATTGCTGGCTGCGGTGGGCAAGGCGGCAAGTCACGCCGGCCAGAGCACGCTGTATCTCACGCCCATGCATGGCAAGGCCAGCATGCTCAGATCGCTGATCGCCAACATCCGCGCGGCCTTGCAGCATGTACGGGACACTGCGGAGCAGTTCCGTTGGGCAGACCCATGGACCGTGCTCATGCGCTACGTGAGTGAGAAAATCGCCCCCACACTCGGCCCGTTCATGCCTCCACCCGGCCTCCCGGCGACGGGGTAACTGCCGGATTTAGGCTTACAGAACGACATCGGACCTCGCCGGACTCCCCGGGAAGTGCAGCTACTTCCCGATGCAAAAACGCGCGAAGATGACACCGAGCAGATCGTCGGCACCGAATACCCCGGTGATCTCGCCGAGCGCATCATGCGCCAGTCGCAGCTCTTCGGCCACCAGATCCAGCGCCGGGGACGCAACCAGGGCGTGCGCGGTGGCGGCGGCCAGGTGCCGCTCGACCCGCTGCAGCACCTGCAGGTGCCTCTCCCGAGCCATGTAGACGCCCTCGGGAATGGCCGTCCAGCCCGCCAGTTCCAGCAGGCGCCGGCGCAGTTGTTCCAGCCCGTCGCCAGTGCGCGCGGACAGCCAGACCGATCGGTCATCATCGGCCGGTGCGCGGTCGCCTGCGATCAGATCGGTCTTGTTCCAGACGTCGATCACCGGCACGCTGGCCGGCAGCCGGTTGGCCAGGCGGTCCCGGATGCGGACATCCTCCTGCACGTAGCGTTCCACCTCGGACCCTGGCACGGGCGCAGTTCCCGGCGCAGGACAACGGCCGAGGTCATGCAGGAACAGCACCACGTCGGCGCCCTCGATCTCGTCCCAGGCACGCGCCACGCCCAATTGCTCGACCAGGTCTTCGCTCTCGCGCAGGCCGGCTGTGTCGACGACATGCAGCGGCACGCCTTCGATCTGGATGGTCTGGCCGATCCTGTCGCGCGTGGTCCCGGCCACCGGCGAGACGATCGCCAACTCGGCCCCGGCCAGCGCGTTGAGCAGCGAGGACTTTCCCGCATTGGGCTGGCCCGCGAGCACCGCCGTGATGCCATCGCGCAGCAGCGCGCCCTGGCGCGCATTGCGCCCGATGGCGGCCAGCGCCGTGCGCACCGCGTCGAGGCGGCCATGGACATCGGCACGCTGCAGGATGTCGATCTCTTCTTCGGGGAAGTCCAGCGTCGCTTCGATGAACATGCGCAGTTCGATCAGGGCATCGCGCACGGCATCGACCGCCGCCGAGAAGTCGCCCGAGAGCGAGCGGACCGCGCTGCGTGCCGCCGCTTCGGTGCCGGCATCGATCAGGTCGGCCACGGCTTCCGCCTGCGCCAGGTCGAGTTTGTCGTTCAGGAAGGCACGCTGCGTGAATTCACCGGGTTGGGCCAGGCGCAGGCCGATCGCCTGGCCGGCCTGCAGGCAGCGCGCCAGCAGCAATTGCAGCACCACCGTGCCGCCGTGGGCCTGCAGTTCGAGCACGTCCTCGCCGGTGAACGAGTGCGGCGCCGGGAAGAACAGCGCCAGACCGCGATCGATCGGCTCCCCGGCAGCGTCGAGAAACGGCAGGTAGGTGGCCTCGCGCGGACGCAGGCTGCGCCCACACAGGGCAGCGGTCAGCCCACCCAGGCCGGTGCCGGAAACCCGCACGATGCCGACGGCACCCCGGCCCGGCGCGGTGGCAATCGCGACGATCGGTTCCGGTCGGTAGTCCGACATGCGAAACCGGCCGTGCTCAGAATTTTGGCAGGTTGAACTGCGGCGGCACCCCCATACGGGTGTTGATCAGCCACTGCTGGGCGATCGACAGCACGTTGTTGGTGATCCAGTACAGCACCAGACCGGCCGGGAAGAAGAAGAACATCACCGAGAAGATCAGCGGCATGAACCACATCAGCTTGGCCTGCATCGGGTCCGGCGGCGCTGGATTCAACGCCGTCTGCAACAGCGTGGTGAGCGTCATGACGATCGGCAGAATGAAATACGGATCGGGTGCCGACAGGTCGTGGATCCACATCACCCAGGGCGCATGGCGCATCTCGACGCTCGAGAGCAGCACCCAGTACAGCGCGATGAATACCGGAATCTGGATCATGATGGGAAAGCAGCCGCCCATCGGATTGACCTTCTCCTCGCGGTAGATCTTCATCATCTCCTGCTGCATCTGCTGCGGGCTGTCCTTCAGGCGCGCGCGCATCTCGGTGATGCGCGGGTTGATGGCCTTCATCTTGGCCATGCTGGCGTAGGCCTTGGCATTGAGCCAGTAGAACGCGATCTTGAGCAGCAGCACCAGTCCCATGATCGACCAACCCCAGTTGCCCAGCACGGAATGGATCTTGTCGAGCAGCCAATACAGCGGCTTGGCCAGGATCGTCAGCCAGCCGTAGTCCTTCACCAGTTCCAGGCCGGGGGCGACGCCCTCGAGCACCTTCTCGA
>JBDHRZ010000098.1:0-8487 GCA_039807845.1 Rhodoferax sp. | reverse complement strand
CCGCTTCTTCCCGATCGGCGGCACGCCGGTGGAGCGGCTCATCGGCAACACCCGCCACGACATCCAGCGCATCATGGCCGGCCAGGACGACCGGCTGCTGGTGGTGATCGGGCCGTGCTCCATCCACGACCCGGCCGCCGCGCTCGAATACGCGCGCCGGCTGGTACGCGAGCGCGAGAAGTACCGTGACACGCTCGAGATCGTGATGCGCGTGTACTTCGAGAAGCCGCGCACCACGGTAGGCTGGAAAGGCCTGATCAACGATCCCTATCTGGACGAGACCTTCCGCATCGACGAGGGGCTGCGCATCGCACGCCAGCTGCTGATCGAGTTCAACCGCCTCGGGCTGCCGGCGGGCAGCGAGTTCCTGGACGTGATCTCGCCGCAATACCTGGGTGACCTGATCGCCTGGGGAGCGATCGGCGCGCGCACCACCGAGAGCCAGGTACACCGGGAGCTGGCATCCGGGCTGTCGGCGCCGATCGGTTTCAAGAACGGCACCGACGGCAACATCAAGATCGCCATCGACGCGATTCAGGCGGCCGCGAACGGACACCACTTCCTGTCGGTGCACAAGAACGGCCAGGTGGCGATCGTGCAGACCAACGGGAACCAGCACTGTCACGCGATCCTGCGCGGCGGCAAGACGCCCAACTACGACGCGGAGTCGGTCGCGGCCGCCTGCAAGGCACTGGCCACTGCCGGGCTGCCGGCCAGCCTGATGGTGGACTGCAGCCACGCCAACAGCAGCAAGCAACATGAAAAGCAACTCGACGTGGCCCGCAACATCGCAGCCCAGGTGGCCGGCGGGTCGCGCTGCGTGTTCGGCCTGATGGTGGAGAGCCACCTGCGGGCGGGCGCGCAGAAATTCACGCCCGGCCAGGACGACCTGAACGCCCTCACCTACGGCCAGAGCATCACCGACGCCTGCCTGGGCTGGGACCATTCACTCGCCCTGCTCGACGACCTGTCGCAGGCCGTCGTCGCCCGGCGCAAGCGCGCCGCCTGAAATCGGCGGCAAACCGGAACACCTGCGCGCTGCGCGCTGCGGTGCCGAGCGCCTTGGGGCGGCCCGGCGGCAAATCGGAACACCTGCGCGCTGCGCGCTGCGGTGCCGAGCGCCTTGGGGCGGCCCGGCGGCAAATCGGAACACCTGCGCGCTGCGCGCTGCGGTGCCGAGCGCCTTGGGGCGGCCCGGCGGCGCTCACTACGCCGATTCGGCCGGGTGGAGCGAAGGGGTGGCCTGCAGGCGCGCGAGCAATTTGCGGTGGATGTCGCCGAAGCCGCCGTTGCTCATGCACAGGATCTGGTCGCCGGGCCGCACGGCGGCGCAGACCTGTTCGACCAGGGTGGCGATGTCGTCCGCGACCTGGGCGCGCTCGCCCAGCGGGGCCAGCGCTGCGCGCGCGTCCCAGCCCAGACCGCCGGCATGGCAGAACGACAGGTCTGCCGACGCGAGCGCCCAGGGCAGCTGTGCCTTCATCGCGCCGAGCTTCATGGTATTCGTGCGCGGCTCGAACACCGCCAGGATGCGCGTGCGCGCCCCGACCTTCTCGCGCAGACCTTCGAGGGTGGTGTGCATGGCGGTCGGATGGTGCGCGAAGTCATCGTACAGCGCAACCGGCGCCGATCCGGCCGCAAGACCGGCGGGCACCACCGTGCCGCGCAGTTCCATGCGCCGGCGTACGTTCTCGAAGCGCGCGAGGGCCTGCGCGCTGACGCCGGGGTCGACGCCGACGTGCTCGGCCGCGGCGATCGCGGCGAGCGCGTTGAGCTGGTTGTGCCGGCCGCTCAGGCCCCACTCCACACGGGCCACCGGCTTGCCCTGGCGCAGCACCTCGAAGCATTGCGCCGTGCCCAGCGCAGCGTAATCGCTGAGCGCCGCGCCAAAGCTGCGCTGCTCGCTCCAGCAGCCCGCAGCCATCACCCGGGCCAGGCTCTCCTCGAGTCCATTGACGATGATGCGGCCACTGCCATGCGGCCCGGCACCGGGTACGGTGCGCACCAGATGGCGGAACTGCCGCTCGATGTCGGCGAGATCATCGAAGATGTCCGCGTGGTCGAACTCCAGGTTGTTCAGGATCACGGTGCGCGCGCGGTAATGCACGAACTTGCTGCGCTTGTCGAAGAACGCGGTGTCGTATTCGTCCGCCTCGATCACGAACAGCGGCTTGCGCGGCAACGCGCCGGCGCTGGTCGGGACCGACCCGCCCAGTCGGGCTGAGCGCGCGAAGTTGCGTGCCACTCCGCCGATCAGGAATCCAGGCTGCAAGCCGGCACATTCGAGGATCCAGGCCAGCATCGCGGTCGTGGTGGTCTTGCCGTGGGTGCCGGCCACCGCCAGCACGTGGCGCCCCTGCAGCACCTGCTCGGCCAGCCACTGGGGGCCGCTGGTGTAGGGCGCGCCGGCATCCAGGATCGCCTCCATCAACGGGTAGCGCGGCGTGCCGTCGGGCCGGACGGCGCGGCTCACGACGTTGCCGACCACGAACACGTCGGGCCGCAACGCCAACTGGTCGGCCCCGTAGCCTTCCACCAGGTCGATACCCAGCGCACCGAGTTGCTCGCTCATCGGCGGATAGACGCCGCTGTCGCACCCGGTGACGGTGTGGCCGAGTTCGCGCGCCAGTGCGGCCAGTCCTCCCATGAACGTGCCGCAGATGCCGAGGATGTGGATATGCATCGGCAGATTCTAGGAGCCTGTCGGGCTGCTGCCTCGCGCCCGCTCGTCTGTGCGCCTCGCTGGCGGCGAGGCGCTGCCGCTGCTGTTGCTGCCGTTGCTGCTGCCGCAGCGTCGTTGGGTGCACAATGCCCGCATGGACCAAGGCGTCGTCGGCATCCGGAACGAAATCGCCACCACCGCGGCCCGGTTGGTGGTGGACGACGGCATGGAGTACGGCCCGGCCAAGCGCCAGGCGCTGCGCATGCTGGGCCTGCCGGCGCGAACCCCCTTGCCGGGCAATGACGCGTTGGAGGATGCGGTGTTCGAGCACATCGCCATCTTCTGCGCCGAGGCGCAGCCGCGCGAACTCGCGGCGCTGCGCGCCCTGGCCGCGCGCTGGATGGAGCGCCTCGCGGCGTTCCGACCGCACCTGGGCGCGTCGGTCTGGCGCGGCAGCGCGACGCGCAAGTCCGACATCGTGATCGAACTCTATTGCGACGACCCGAAATCGGCCGAGATCAGCCTGATCAACCAGGGCATCGTCTACCAGCCGACCGTCGCCCAGGGTCAGCGCGGGCAACCGGTGGACGCCCTGAGCATCGCGGATTTCTGTCCGACCTTGCGTGCCCGGGTCGTGATCCACCTGCTGGTCCATGACCTGGACGACCTGCGCGGGGCCTTGCGCCACGATGCCAGAGGCGGCAGCGCGCGCGGAGACCTGGCCGCACTGCGAGAATTGCTGCAGAGCACGCCCCCATGAACACCGCATCTGCACATGATCCGCACCCGGACGGCGCGCCCCTCGGCGACAGCGCCGGACGCCTCGCCGAAGCCCGGCGTCGCCGCTGGCTGTTGGGCGCCGTCGCCGGCACCGCCACCCTTGTCGGCGCAGGCCTCGCCTGGTGGCAGGCACTCCCACGCGGCCCCGCCGAAGCGGTGCCCAGGGAGTTCTGGGACACGACGCTGCCCACTGCGGCCGGCGCACCCCTTTCCATGCGCAGCCTGGCCGGCAGGCCGCTGCTGCTCAATTTCTGGGCCACCTGGTGTCCGCCGTGCATCGAGGAAATGCCGCTGCTGGACAGTTTCTACACGCAAAACAGCCAGAACGGCTGGCAAGTGCTCGGAATTGCGGTCGACAAGGCGGACGCAGTGCAACGCTTCCTGGACCGCACGCCGGTGCACTATCCGATCGCACTGGCCGACATGGCAGGGGTTGGACTGAGCCGCGCGCTGGGCAACCAGGCCGGCGGGCTGCCATTCACCGTGATCGTCAATCGCGCAGGGGCAATCGTGCAACGTAAAATGGGCCGCGCCACGTTGCAGGATCTGCAACAGTGGCGCGCCGTGCAGTAGCACAGCGCGCCCAGAAACTGCGCGTCACGCGCACGCAGACGGCCCGGCAGACTCCCGGCGAACGCCGGCCAGTGCGCCCGCAAGTTAAGAATTAGAAGAAATTGAACGGTCTTACCGTATATTTGCGGTAAATTACCGTCTATTACATCAAATCGTTGGAGTCCCCATGGATCTGCGCAAACTCAAGACGCTGATCGACCTCGTTTCCGAGTCGAACGTCTCCGAACTCGAGATCACGGAAGCCGAAGGCAAGGTGCGCATCGTCAAGGCGACCGCACCAGCACCGATCCAGTACCAGCCGATCGGCGCAATGCCGGTGGCGCAATTGGCGCAGCCAGCACCCGTGGCCGCGCCCAACCCCGCCGTCACGGCGACGGCGGAGCCCGCAGCCACCGAGCATCTCATCAAGTCGCCAATGGTCGGAACCTTCTACCGCAGTTCGTCACCCGGTGCCAAGCCCTTCGTCGAGGTCGGCAGCAGCGTGAAGGAAGGCGACACCCTGTGCATCGTGGAGGCCATGAAGATCCTCAACGAGATCGAATCGGACAAGACCGGCATCGTGACCAGCATCCTGTGTGCCAACGGCCAGGCAGTCGAGTACGGGCAACCGCTGTTCGAGATTTCCTGATCCTCCCCGCGGAAATCCATGTTCAAGAAAATCCTGGTCGCCAATCGGGGCGAAATTGCGCTGCGCATCCAGCGTGCATGCCGCGAACTCGGCGTGACCGCCGTCATGGTGTATTCGGAGGCCGACCGCAGCGCGAAGTACGTCAAATTGGCCGACGAAGCGGTCTGCATCGGCCCGGCACCTTCCGCCCTGAGTTACCTGAACATGCCGGCGATCATTTCGGCGGCCGAGGTGACGGACGCAGAAGCGATCCACCCGGGTTACGGCTTCCTGAGTGAAAACGCGGGCTTCGCCGAGCGGGTGGAGTCGAGCGGCTTCCAGTTCATCGGCCCGACCGCCGAGTCGATCCGCCTGATGGGTGACAAGGTTTCCGCCAAACAGGCCATGATCAAGGCCGGCGTGCCCTGCGTGCCCGGCTCCGACGGCGAACTGCCGGAGGACACGGTGCAGGTGCGGCGCATCGCCAGGAGCATCGGCTATCCGGTCATCATCAAGGCGGCCGGCGGCGGTGGCGGACGCGGCATGCGCGTCGTGCATACCGAAGCGGCACTGGCGAATGCGGTGCAGATGACCAAGGCCGAGGCCGCCGCCGCGTTCGGCAACCCCGCGGTCTACATGGAAAAGTTCCTGCAGAACCCGCGCCACATCGAGATCCAGGTGCTGGCCGACAAGTTCAAGAACGCGGTCTACCTCGGCGAGCGCGACTGCTCGATGCAGCGACGCCACCAGAAGGTCATCGAGGAAGCACCGGCGCCCGGCATCGCGCGCAAGCTGATCGAGCGCATCGGCGAGCGCTGCGTCGCCGCGTGCAAGAAGATCGGCTACCGCGGCGCGGGCACGTTCGAATTCCTGTTCGAGAACGGCGAGTTCTATTTCATCGAGATGAACACCCGCGTGCAGGTCGAGCATCCGGTGACGGAATGGATCACCGGCGTGGACGTCGTGAAGACCCAGATCATGGTCGCGGCAGGCGAGAAACTGCCCTTCACGCAGCGCCAGATCCAGATCAACGGCCACGCCATCGAATGCCGGATCAACGCCGAGGATCCCTACACCTTCGTGCCCTCGCCTGGGCGCATCACCACCTGGCACGCGCCCGGCGGCCCGGGCGTGCGGGTCGACTCGCACGCCTACACGAACTACTACGTGCCGCCCAACTACGACTCGATGATCGGCAAGATCATCGTGCACGGCGACAGCCGCGAACACGCACTCGCGCGCATGCGCTCGGCGCTCGGCGAGACCGTCATCGAAGGCATCAACACGAACATCGCGCTGCACCGCGAACTGATCGTCGACGCCAAGTTCTGCAGTGGCGGTACCAACATCCACTACCTGGAAGAGTGGCTGGCGCAGCGCAAGCGCTGAGAGCCTGTGAAGATATGAATCATGCCCGCGTGGGGTCCCAGAAAGGGCCCAATCCAGGCGCAAGGCGCAGCCGAGGTGGGGCGCCGGCATGGTCGAACTGAGCTTGCTGTGCCCGCAGGAACGGGTCGAGGCGATTGCCGACGCGCTGCAGGCACTGGACGCGCAAAGCGTCAGCGTGGAAGACGCGGACGCGCTGACCGATGCCGAGCAGGCGCTGTTCGGGGAACCCGGCGCCGAGACGGCAGCGATCGGCTGGCAGCGTTCGGCGCTCAAGGCGCTGTTCACGGATGAGACGCTGGCGCGCGAAGCAGCGCGCATCCTGGGCGCGCAGGACTTCTTTGCCGGCTGCAGCATCGAGGGCGTGAGCCCGTTGCAGGAACAGGACTGGGTGCGACTGACCCAGGCGCAATTCGATCCGGTTGCGATCGCTCCCGATTTCTGGATCGTGCCGAGCTGGCATGCGGTGCCCGCGCAAGCCCGGCACGCGATCCGCCTCGACCCCGGGCTGGCATTCGGCACCGGCACGCATCCGACCACGCGGATGTGCCTGCAATGGATCTCGCAGCATCGCGGCGCGCAGCGCCTGGGCCGGGTGCTGGACTACGGCTGCGGCTCGGGCATCCTGGCCATCGCGGCATCGATGCTGGGCGCCGGCAGCGTCGACGCCGTCGACATCGACCCGGCGGCGGTGGACGCGGCCAAATCCAATGCGCTCGCCAACCGGGTCGCGATCCGCTGCGCATTGCCCCAGGCCGCCAACGGCCGCTACCAGACCGTGCTGGCGAACATCCTGGCGGCTCCGCTCGAAGTGCTGGCGCCGCTGCTGTGCGCGCACCTCGCGCCAGGCGGACACCTCGTGCTCGCAGGCATCCTGCAGCGACAGACAGAGCAACTGACGGCCGCCTACGCCCCGTTCGTGGCACTCGAGGTGACCGACACCCAGGAGGGCTGGAGCCTCATGACCGGGCACAGGCCAGCCTGAAGGCATAATCATTTCGCATGAGTCTCATCACCCGCTGCCCGACATGCGACACCATGTTCCGGGTCGTCCCGGACCAGTTGCGGGTGTCCGAAGGCTGGGTTCGATGCGGCCGGTGCGCGGCCGTGTTCGACGCCACGCAGAACATGCTGGAGTCCGCGCAGGGTGGCGCCACCGCACCGACATCCGGGGCACCAGCCACGACGGCCGGCGGACCGTACGCCGACACATCGGGGGCCACGCACGCTGCGCCGGCCGAGCCGGCACCACAGGCTCTGACAGCACCACAGGCTCTGACAGCACCACAGGCTCTGACAGCACCACAGGCTCTGACAGCACCACTGGCTCCGACAGCACCACTGGCTCCGACAGCACCACTGGCTCCGACAGCACCACTGGCTCCGACAGCACCACTGGCTCCGACAGTAACGCCGGCGGCGACGGCAACGCCGGCACACGGACTGCAATCCGCTGGCGCGTTGTCCACGTGGAACGAGGCGGACGACGATCACGACGACTGGCTGGACATACCGCTGACGGATCCGAAGACCGTCATCCTGCAAACGCAGGAGGACGACGAGCCTCCTGCGACCGGCGCAGCGCCCGTCATGCCAGCGCCGCGGGTCGCACCAGCCACGCCCACGCCGGAGTCGGTCACGCCCATGACGACAGCGGCCACGCCGACGCCGCAAACCGGCCCAACCGCGCCCGCAGCGACACTGGTCACGGCGAGCCCAGCAGACGACGTGCGGCAAGAGCCCGAGGCGGCGCCCTCGTTCCTGCGCCATGAGGAGCCGCCAACCTCGCTGTGGCGTCGTCCGGCCACGCGTGCGCTACTGCTCGTCGTGCTGCTGGCACTGCTGCTCGCTCTCGGCGCGCAGATCCTGCTGAAGGAACGCAACCGGGTGGCGGCCAGCGCACCTGACCTGCGACCGGCGTTGCACGCCTTGTGCGCGCTTGCCGGATGCAGCGTCACTCCGCTGCGCCGGATCGAGGCGATCGTGATCGACAGCTCCTCGTTCAGCCGGCTGCGCGATGACAGCTACCACCTCGGATTCGCGCTGCGCAACACCGCAGCGGTCGACGTCGCCATGCCGGCGCTCGAACTCTCGCTGACCGACCCGCAGGACCAGCCGGTGATCCGCCGCGTGATCCTGCCCGCGGAGTTTGGCGCCCGCACACCGGCGCTGGAGCGCGATGGGCTCTGGAATGGATCACTGGCGTTCACGGTCCAGGCAGCCGACGCAACGCGACGCATCGTCGGCTACCGACTGCTCGCGTTCTACCCGTGAGAGCCGGTGCGGACGTGAACCACGCGCGCGGCCCGACTCCCTGACCCGAAAGGCACCATGGCATCGCTGATCTGCGGCTCGCTCGCGTTCGACACCATCATGAACTTCGAGGGCCGGTTCGCGCAGCAGATCCTGCCCGAGCAGTTGCACATCCTCAACGTGTCCTTCCTGGTGCCGTCGCTGCGACGCGACTTCGGCGGCTGCG
>JBDHRZ010000097.1:0-8539 GCA_039807845.1 Rhodoferax sp. | reverse complement strand
TGCTCAAGCAGGCCGGCCAGAGCGCGCCCGAGTCCAAGCCCGTGCTGGAGGTCAACCCCGAGCATGCGCTGGTCAAGAAGCTCGACGGCAGCGTGCATTTCCACGACCTGGCGCAGATCCTGTTTGACCAGGCGCTGCTGGCCGAGGGTGGCCTGCCCGAAGACCCCGCGGCCTATGTCAAGCGCGTGAACGCGCTGCTGGCGTAAGCAACTCGGCGCAAACGCCGGCCCCGGGCAGCGGCGAGATCTGGTGGCGCGATTCCTGCGTCCGGATCGTCCCCGCCTGCAAGGTCGATGGCTGAGCCCGGTCTACGGCCTGCCCGCGCTGGCTGTCATGATGCCGGGCGGGCACTACGTTGATGGCGCAAGCGATCTTGCCAGCAGCGCTGAAATCTGGTCGGCAGGTACCGGCCTGCTGAAGATATAGCCCTGTACCTCGGTGCATCCCTCGGTCCGGATATGCGTGAGCTGGCCTTCGGTCTCGACACCTTCGGCCGTCGTCGCCGCGCCGAAGCTGCGCGCCAGCCCGCAGACGGCGCGCACGATGGCAACGCTGCTCTGCCCGTCCGGCAGGTCGCCGACAAAGGATCTATCGATCTTGATCTTGTGAAACGGAAAGCTGCGCAGATAGCTCAGGCTCGAATAGCCTGTGCCGAAATCGTCCATCGATATCTTGACGCCGAGCGCACCGAGTTGACTGAGAACCTCAAGATTCGATTCGCTGCCCTGGAGAAAGATCGACTCGGTGATCTCCACCTCCAGCCGTCCCGGCTCCAGCCCTGAAGCGGCAAGGGCCTCCTTCACCACGGATACCAGGTCACCGCGCTGGAACTGCGCGGCGGACAGGTTCACGGCGACGGTGGTCTCCGGTGGCCAGCTTGCTGCCTCGGCGCAGGCGCGCTTGAGTATCCGCTCGCCAATGACACCGATCAGGCCGATCTCCTCCGCCAGCGTGATGAACACGTTCGGCGGCACGTAGCCGCGTTGCGGATCCTGCCAGCGCGACAGCGCCTCGAACCCGCTGATGCGACCGGTCTGCAGGTTGACCTGGGGCTGGTAATGGATCTCGAGCGCGTCCTGTTCGACGGCGGTACGCAGGGCGACTTCGAGCTCGCGACGTTCCTTGACCTGTCGGTCGAAGTCGGTTTCGAAGAACAGGAAGCGACCGCGTCCTTCCGTCTTCGCTCGGTACATCGCCAGGTCGGCAGCCCTGAGCAACTGTGCGGAGTCCTGGTACTCACCCCCCGCCAGCGCAATGCCGATGCTGGCGCCGACGACAAGACTTTGGCCATCGACGCTGAAGGGGACTTGAATCGTCTCGATCAAGCGCTTGGCAAGGGCCGCGGCTTCGTTCGGCTGTCCTGCGCCGAACTGGATGATGGCGAACTCGTCGCCGCCCAGCCGTCCGATCTTGTCGCCTTCGCGCAGCGTGTTGCGCAGGCGTGTGGCCAGGTGCTTGAGCAACAAATCTCCGGTTGCATGGCCGAGCGTGTCGTTGATGGCCTTGAAGCCATCCAGGTCGATGAACAGGACGGCCAGCTCGCCGCCATGCCTTTGTCGGTGCGCCAGCGCATCGCCAAGCTCCTTGTGGAACAGCAGGCGATTGCCAAGACCCGTCAGCGCGTCGTGGTGGGCCAGGTGCGTGATCGTCGCCTGCGTCCGCTCGCGCTGCTCTATCTCGCTGCGAAGCTGTTGATTGACATGAACGAGATCCTTGGTCCGGTCGGCAACCCGGCGTTCGAGCGCCTCGTTGGCCCGGGCAAGCGCCTCGTTCATCTGGTGGATCTTCAGCTCCGCACGCCGTCGTTCGACCTGCGTGACGACGCGGGCCAGCGCGATCGAGAAGTCAACCGGCTTCGTGATGTAGTCGTTGGCGCCGTGGTTCAAGGCCTCGACGACGTCTTCGCTCTGAGTCTTGGCGGTGACCATGATGACCGGCAGCGAACCCTGCGAGTGCTTGGAGCGGATATGCGCCAGCACTTCGAGCCCACTCAAGTCGGGCATCATCATGTCCAGCAGGACGAGATCGAACGCCTCGCGCTCCAGCACATCCAGCGCTTCTATCCCGCCGCCGGCGTCGGTCACATCAAAGCCTTGGCGCTGGAAGCGGCGCCTCAGTATTTCGCGGTTCTCGAAGACGTCGTCGACGATGAGCAGGCGCGGTTTTTCTTCATTGGCCGCGCTTGGCTTGCCGTCGAGGGAATGGCCGATCGCCGGTTGCGGGATGGAGTGGTGTGCGTTCATCGGTACCGCCTAAGGTGTCAACATCGGTGTCGGGATCAGGGGTGCAGCGGGTGCGGCGAGAGACTTCGAGGCGGCGCGCGCTTGTGCCGGCAAAGTAACGGTGACCCGGGTGCCCACGCCGACCTCGCTGTACACGGACAGCGTGCCGCCCATCAATTGGCAGTACCGATAGGCCAGCGGAAGCCCGAGGCCGGCCTCGTCCCCGTACCTGCTCGACGTTTCGTCTTCAGAACTGCCGAAGGTCTCGAACAGGCTGGCCATGCGTGCCTTCGGTATCCCTGCACCGGTGTCTTTGATCGTCAGGATCCAGCCATCGGCATGCGCACAGGCAGAGAACGTGACGCGTCCGTTCTTGGTGTGCTTGGCGGCGTTGCTCAACAGGCCTTCGACCACGCGTTGCAGTATCTGCACGTCGCAGACCATGCGCCCGGCGCCTGGCGCTTGCACGATCCACTCGTTGCGATTGGCGGTAATCGATGGGCCGCTGCGGGCCGCCAGCTCCTCGAACCACGCGGCGAAATCGATGTCCCTGGCGTTGACCTCCACCCTTCCGGCTTCGAGCTTCGAGAGCTCGAGGAGGTTGTCGATCAGCCCCAGCAGCCTGTGGCCTGCGCCTTCGATCGACGTCAGGTCCTTGCGCTTCTGTGCATCTGCCGCGTCGGCTTCCTCGATGAGGAGTTCGCTGTAGCCGATGATGGCGTTGAGCGGGTTCTTCAGCTCATGGCTCATCTTGGCGAGGAACACCGACTTGGCCAGCAGTGCGCGCTGTGCCTGGTCGGTGGCGTCCAGCAACTGCTGCTCGGTCGCCTTGTGTTGCCTGATCTCCTGTTCGAGTTCGCCTTGCGAATACACGATGCTCGCGAAGTAGAGTGCCATCATCGAGACGTAGACGCTGGCACAGAGGGTCGATATCAGGCCGAGGACGACCAGGCCGTCAGACGATACCGCTTCGCGGAACCCCAGTACGGCATATATGCCATAGAACAGCAAGAGGTTGGCGACGATCTGCACGGCGACGATGATCCGCGTAGAGCGCTCGGGCAGATAGAAGAAGGCCAGCAGTGGAACGGTGACCAACCACGGCATGATCGGCGAGCTGATGCCACCGTACTGATAGGAGCCCCAGAAAATGCAGAACAGAAGTTCTTCGATAGAGAGCAACGCCAGGGGCAGGTACCGGCCCGTCAGCCGCAGCAGGATCGGATAAATCCAGAAGCCCGACACTGCGAAGAACAGTATCCACCAGGAGAGGTCGGCCTTCGCGCCGAGATACAGCATCGACAGCGTGACCGTGTTCCCCAGAAAGGGACCGAAAAAATGGCTGAACAGGAACATGCGCATGCCCTGCAGGGTGTCTCGCGACTGCTTCAAGCCTGTGGGGATGAACCAGTCAACCGACATGTTCAGTCTTGGTGCCAGGTTTCCGAATCGGTTTCTCATGGCATTCACCCGTACGTGTTCGTGGGGCCTGTCACGCCGTGGCGGCCATCGCCGGTGCATTCGTCGTTGCCATCGCTGGCAGTCGAAGCGTGAACTCCGATCCGCGGTGCAACTGGCTTGTCACCGAAATATCGCCGCCCAACAGGTGTGCCAGCTTCTGGCTCACGGCCAGGCCCAGCCCGCTTCCCGCAAACTGGCCCGCATTCAGTTGGTTGAAGTTCTTGAACAGCTTCGGGATCGCCTCGGCGGAAATGCCAATGCCCGTGTCCTGCACGGAGATGAGCACCTGTTCGCACTCGCCTTCGGTTGCGCGCCGCGCGCGCAGCACCACGGAACCGTTGCGGGTGAATTTTCCTGCGTTACCGAGCAGGTTGATCAGGATCTGCCGCAACCGGATCTCATCGGTCTGGATCGATCCCAGTTCGCCGGGCTTGTCGAAGGCAAGCCGGTTCCCATTGCTCGCCACCAGGGTCCGGCAGGTAGCGGACAGTTCCTCCAGGCAGCGGTCGAGATCGACGGTGTCGAGCTTGATATCGATGGCGTCGGAATCCGCCTCTGTCTTGGGCATGTGCAGTACGTCCGAGACCAGCGACAAGAGGTGGCGGCCGGCGTGGTTGATGGATCGCAGTTCCTCCCCATCCGCCCCCGGCTCGTCGGCCTCGGAGTCCTCCAGCAGGATTTCGCTGTAGCCGATGATGGCGTTCAGAGGGGTCCGCAATTGATGGCTCATCTTCGCCAGGAAGACGGCCTTGGCTTCGTTGGCACGTTCTGCCTCGTGCTTGGCGATCCGCAGCCTGGCGGCGGTTTCCAGGTGGTTCTTGATTTCCTCCTGCAGCGCCGAATGTTCGACCATGACGTAGGCATAGTAGATCGCCATCATCGAGCTGTAGAGCGTGGCCGCGCAGGCGGAAATCATGCCGGCGGTGGAAAGGTCTTCAAGCGATACCAGGTCGGGGAACTGGCCGTTGATGAAATAGGCTGCGGCAAAGGCCGCCAGGTTCGCGCCGATGATGCCGAGCACAAGACGCGGCCGGTCACTCAGATAGAAGAAGCCGATCATCTGCGCCGTCAGGAACCACGGCAGGAGCGGGGAACTCACGCCGCCATAGAAATAGGACCCGAAGACACTGATGCTGGTCAGGGCGCAGAAGGAGTAGAGGGCGGGCCTGAACAGATCCCCCGCCAGCCTGAGTACGAACGGCAAAGTCCAGAACGATGCGCACAGGATGCAAATGGTCCAGAACGCCCAGTCGTGCACCGTCAGCACCTGATGCAGGTACCCCAGGATGGCGACGGCACTGAAGGGCCCCAGCACATGACTGATGACAAAGATTCTTGCCCGCCAATGCGTCGCGGTGCTCCTTTGCAACCCGACCGGAATGAACCAGTCCACCGTTTGGATCAGGCGATGGGTGAGCACCACTTGCATGTCCCTCACGCCGCTTGGGCTGCCGCGGTATCAGTGGCGACCGGGCGGGTGACCCCGGTTATCGCGGCGCGATGGCGCACATGCTCGATTTGTGCGTGATCGATGGCCGTGCGCAGCCTTGAGGCCAGCATCCGCACGTTTTCCAGGCTGTGCGTCGGCATCATCTGCAGGCGCAGGCGGGCATCACCCTTGGCGACGGCGGGGTACTCGACCAGGTTGGCGATGACCTCCAGCGCCGGCAGGCGCCGGCTCACGAGGCGCGCCAATGCTTCGTCGCCCACGCGGACCGGAACGATGGGAGAGGGATTGCCCGTGTGCTGCAGGCCTGCCTGGGTCAAGGCCTCGCGCATTTCTTCTATGCGTTGCCTGAGCACCGTGCGAAGTCGCAGGCCTTCTTCGGACTTGATGATGTCGAATGCCTTGGTGACGGTGGCGGCCTGAACCGGAGACAGTGCGTTGGAAAACGTGGCCGTGCAGCCGTAGTACTTGAGGTATTGCTTGACGGCGGGCGAGTTGCTGGCGACGAAACCGCCGTTCGACGCGAAGGTCTTGGAGAAGCTCCCCATGACGATATCGACCTTGCCCAGCATGTCCTGCCCGCCTATGAAGCCTCTGCCGCCCGGCCCCATGGCGCCCAGGTCATGGGCCACATCGACGAGCAGCGTCGCGTCGTACTCGTCGCACAGGCTTTGCAGCGTCCGCAGGTCCGGCGTGTCTGAATCCATGGAGAACAGGCTTTCCGTCACCACGAGGATGCCGTTGGTCGTGTCCTTGGCGCGAACCCGTCTCAGGTGTCGGCGTACCGACTCGAGGTTGAGGTGGCCATGCAGATGCACGTTCGAGGTTGCCGAGTACGCGCCCTCCTGCAGGCAGGCGTGGGCGAGGCCATCCATCACGATGTGGTCCGTCGGCCGTACGAGAGCCTTGATGACACCGTACCCGGCAGCCCAGCCCGTTGGGTAGAGTGTCGTGTGTTCCAACTGGAGGAAGTCGGAGATCGTTTGCTCCAGCACCAGCGAATATTTGGTGTTGCCCGCCAGGGCCGATGAGCCAGCGCTGTGCACCCCGTACTCGTCGATTACCGCCTTGGCCACCTCCTTGATGGCGGGGTGCGACGACAGGGCGAGGTAGTCCTGTGTGCCGAAGTTCAGGCCGGTGAACTGTTGTCCGTTGTCGTCGAGTGCCGTGCAGACGGACAAAGGCGCCTCTTGTGTCGCTCTCGAATACGGCCACAGGCTGCTTTGGCGCCGCAGTTCCTGCCATTCGTAGAAGGAACCGACGCGGGCCATCAGGTCGGTCCCCTGGAGTTCACGGAAGTCGCGCACGCTGCCTGTCAGCGCTGCAACCGGATCAAGCTTCGACATGGATTTCACTCCTTTGAGATGTTCTTGAAGAGCGTCGGAGTCACGATGGTTGGAATCGGCTGTCTGTGCCGCCCTCGCCAGGCTGCCTTCGATCTTTCCCAGCAGGCGCGACAGATCGACGGGCTTGGTGTCGAAGTCGGCGCAGCCCACCTCGATGCTGTGTTCCCTATCGCTGGCAAGCGCGTGAGCGGTCAAGGCAATGATGGGGATGCCCTGGGTCCGGGCGTCGGCCTTGATGAGCCGGGTTGCCTGCCAGCCGTCCATCTCGCCCAGAGCCACATCCATCAGGATGAGGTCAGGCAACTCCGAGACCGACATGGCGACGCCGGTGGCGCCATCGGCGGCGCTGCAGACCGTGAAGCCGCGGCGTGTCAGCCGCCGGGTCAGCATGTCGCGATTTGCGAAGCTGTCCTCTACCAACAGGATCTTCGTCGCCTTTTGCCCTGGCGTTTCGTCGCCGGAAATGTTGCTCATCGCATGCTCCTCGGGAACGTTGTGTTACTGCTGCCTTCATGGCCGCAAGGCAGATCGCGTTCAAGCGGCTCGAAGGATCTGGTTGCAGGCAGTTGTTGGCAGGCATATCCTGTATTCGGCACCTGGCTGGCGCACTTTGTCCTGTCTTTGTTAACTTGCTGTTACCTTGATATTTGTTGCAAGCGTAACTAGTTGCAAATTGATTTGCAAGCAAATGTTCGGCGGAATGCCGCAGGAATGGACGGTTTTAGGGAAGACCCTCGCGCAGAACACCTGCGCGCATCAAGCGGCCGCGCCCGTGCTGGCTGCGTCGCGTGGTTGGGGTGGTGCCGAGCTGGTGCGTGAGCGAGGCAGCGAAGGTTGTGTTCGGCACCGGGTACTCGGCGTGGCGCGCGTTCAGCAGCGCCCACATGCGGTGCCCCATGGCGACCGGGTCATGCCCTTCTTCTCGAAGTAGTCCTGGTGGAACACAAGGCAGAAGTAATGGACGTAGCTGAGCGTGGGCGCCGTGTCGCGCTCTATGTCGGCAGGCAGCTGCTACTGCTCCAGCCGCCGCCGGTTAGCACATGGGCGGCGCCGACGACGCCGCGCAGGTCACGCAGTACTAGGCGTTCATGCTTCGCGCGCCAGCAGCTCGCCCGTGATGTCGGCCACACGGGCCACGCTGGTCAGCGTCATGGCCACACGCATCTCTTTCTCCAGCAGCTCCAGCAGCTGCTTGACGCCGGCCTCGCCCGCGGCGGCCAGGGCGTAGATGTAGGCGCGGCCAATCATGGCGCAGTCAGCGCCCAGGGCGATGGCGCGCACCACGTCCAGGCCGTTGCGTATGCCCGAGTCGGCCAGGATCTTGATCTGGCCCTTCACCGCATCGGCAATCGCCGGCAGCGCGCGCGCCGAGGACAGCACGCCGTCGAGCTGGCGCCCGCCGTGGTTGGAGACGATGATGCCGTCGGCGCCGAAGCGCACGGCGTCCCTGGCGTCCTCGGGGTCGAGGATGCCCTTGATGACCATGGGCCCCTTCCAGAAGGCGCGTATCCACTCCAGGTCTTTCCACGAAATCGACGGGTCGAAGTTCGCGCCCAGGTAGCCCATGTAGTCCGCCAGGCCCGTGGGGCTGCCGCGGTAGGCCGAGATGTTGCCCAGGTCGTGCGGGCGCCCGAGCAGCCCCACGTCCAGCGCCCAGCGCGGGTGCAGCATGGCCTGCACATAGCGGCGCAGCGCGGCGTTGGGGCCGCTCATGCCCGAATGCGCGTCGCGGTAGCGCGCGCCGGGCACGGGCATGTCCACGGTGAACACCAGGGTGGTGCAGCCTGCGGCCTGGGCGCGCTCCAGCGCGTTCTGCATGAAGCCGCGGTCCTTCAGCACATAGAGCTGGAACCACATCGGCCGTTTGATCGTCGGCACCACCTCTTCGATCGGGCAGACCGAGACGCTGGACATGGTGAACGGAATGCCGTGCGCGTCGGCGGCGCGCGCGGCCTGCACCTCGCCACGGCGGCGGTACATGCCGGTCAGGCCCACGGGCGACAGCGCCACGGGGATGGATAGCTTCTCGCCGAACAGCTCGATGCTGGTGTCGAGCTGGCTCA
>JBDHRZ010000096.1:0-8549 GCA_039807845.1 Rhodoferax sp. | reverse complement strand
CGGCCTGTGCGCTCGGCTGGCTCGTGGCCGCAGCGGTCGGACTGTCGGGGGCGGCGCCCTTGGCCGGCGCCTGGGCAAACGATAGGGAGGCAAGCGCGGCGAGCAGCGTCGCTGCAATGAGATTTCTGGTCTTTGGCATGATGGGCTCTGTTCGATCGGGCAGGGGGACAGTCGCTGGGGCTCGGACCGTTGCGAGCGCACCCGGACATTCGCCGGGTCTGCACAAGTAACGCACGCACGCGGTTGCGGTTGACAGTGTTCGGCGATGTCGGTCCACGCGAATCACCGTGCATTGCGCGCGGCCAGTCCGCATCTCAGCCCGGCCGTTCGCCGAACCGTCCGCTCTGGTAGTCGCGCACCGCCTGCTGCAGTTCCTGTTGCGTGTTCATCACGAATGGCCCGTACTGGGCGATCGGCTCGCCGAGCGGGCGCCCGGCGATCAGCAGCAGGCGAGACTCCTGCGTCGCATCGATCACCACGCCGTCGGCCTGGGCCCCGTCGTCGAGCAGCGCCATGCGCTGCAGCGGCACTGCCGTGCCGCCGATGGCGACCGCGCCGCGGTAGACCACCACGAACGCGTTGTGGCCGGCCGGAATCGGCTGCGCGAACCGGCTGCCGGCGGGCATGTGCAGGTCCAGGTAGATCGGCTGCGTGGTCTCGCGCGTCACCGCGCCCGCGACCCCGTGGCTGTGGCCGGCGATCACGGTCAACTCGACGCCGTCGTCGCGGCGCAGGCGCGGCAAGTCGGCCGCCGCGAAGTCACGGTACCAGGGCGCACGCATCTTCTCGGCCGCCGGCAGGTTCAGCCAGAGCTGGAAGCCTTCCATCATCCCGTGTTCCTGTTCCGGCATTTCCGAGTGGATCACGCCGCGGCCTGCCGTCATCCACTGCACGCCGCCGTTCTCCAGCAGGCCCTCGTGGCCGGCGCTGTCGCGGTGGCGCATGCGCCCGGCGATCATGTAGGTGACCGTCTCGAAGCCGCGGTGCGGGTGGTCGGGAAAGCCGGCGATGTAGTCGCCGGCGCGGTCGCTGCCGAAGGCGTCGAGCAACAGGAACGGGTCGAGCCGGCGCTGCAGCGAATGGGTCAGCATGCGCGTGAGTTTCACTCCCGCCCCGTCGGAGGTCGCCTGTCCCGCCACCAGTTGTTCCACGCTGCGTGATTTCGTGATAGTGGGGGTGTCGGTGGTGGAGCTGGTCATGGTGCGGGGTTCCTTTCGTTTGCCGGGTGCGGTGTGCGCCACGCCGTGGTCCTGAACGGAGGATGCGGCAGGCGCAAGTGTTGCACATGGGGGCTGCTGCGCCAAATGCAACCGCGCTTGCGGCAGGGGCGCCACGTGATCTCTTGCCCGGGCGTGGGGCTGCGCCGCTGCGCGGATAATGCCGCGTGCCTTCCGATCGTGCTTCCCTGTTGCCGGCTGCCGGCGCCTTGACCAATGCCAGCGTGTGGGGCCTGGCCTGGCTGCCGCTGAAGTGGCTGGAGGCGCATGGCGTGGGCACCCTGTGGACCACCTGGCTGGTGTTTGCCGCCTGCACCCTGGCGGTGTGGGTGGCACGTCCCAGAGCCTTGGCGCGCAGCCTGGCGTATCCGCAACTGCTGTGGCTGATGCTCGCCTCCGGCATGACCAACGTCTGCTTCAACGTGGCGCTCGCGACCGGGGACGTGGTGCGCTGCGTCCTGCTGTTCTACCTCATGCCGATGTGGGTGGTGGTATTGGCGCGCTGGCTGCTGCACGAGCCCATCACCGCGCCGGCGCTGGCGCGCGTCGTGCTGGCGCTGGTCGGTGCCGCACTGGTGCTCGGGGACGGGCGCATGGTGCTGCCGCTCCCGTCGTCTGCCGCCGATTGGCTCGCGGTGGCGGCCGGCATGTTCTTCGGGCTCAACAACGTGCTGCTGCGCCGCTTTGCGCACCTGCCCGACGAGGCGCGCAGCCTGGCCATGTTCTCCGGAGCCGTGTTCTGTGCGCCGGTCGCGATCGGCGTGTTGCTGGCGGCCGGCCATGCGCCGGCCTTCGCGCCGCAGACGCAGCTGGCCTGGCTCGTGCTGCTGGTGTTCGCCCTCGCGGTGCTGGTCGGCAACCTGGCGCTGCAGTATGGCGCGGCGCGCCTGCGTGCCAACGTGCTCTCCGTGCTGATGCTCTCCGAGATCCTGGTCGCGACGCTTTCCTCGTGGTGGGCCGGCAGCGCGGTGCTGGCACCGAGCACCTGGCTGGGCGGATCGCTGATCGTCGGCGCCAGCCTGCTGGCGATCTTTGCGCGTACGGTGGCGGTTCGACCGGCGCAGGCCTGATCCCGCTCTGCTGGCAGCGCCACCTGCGCGCATGGAAAACGGCAGCGGACAGGGCCGTCGTTCGCGCGTGGCGACTCAACCGGAGGGCGCCGTGGCATCCAGCGCCGCCAGTGCGCTGGCCAGATCCGGGAAACGGTCCGTGTTCTGCAGCATGGCCATCCAGCCGCTGCGCACGGCGATCTCCTGCGGCTGGTGTGCCAGCCCGCACACGATCAGCCGCACCTGGGCGTCGTCGCAACGCCGCGTGAGGTCGAACAGCGCATCCATGCCGGTCGAATCGACATAGATCAGGTTCTTCATGTCGAGCACCAGTACCCGGCTCGGCAGGCGCAGCGCGATGTCTTCCACCAGCTTGACCGCGCCGAAGAACAGCGCACCAAAGAGGCGAAAGGCCTGCACGCCGTCGCCCGCGCGCGCCAGCGCGGCGTTCGCGCCGGGGTCCACCGGCTCGCAGCGCGACAGGCTCGAAATTCGGTAGATGAAGGTCAGGCAGGCCACCACCAGGCCAACCTCGACCGCCACCGTCAGGTCCACCACCACGGTGAGCGCGAACACCGCGAGCAGGGTCACGCGGTAGGGCAGCCGGTAGTTGCGCAGGTGCACGAATTCGCGCCACTGGCCCATGTTCCAGGCCACGAACACCAGGATCGCCGCCAGGCAGGCCAGCGGGATGGTGCCGGCCAGCGGTGCGGCCACGAGCACGATCAGCAGCAGCGTGGTGGCGTGCACGATGCCCGAGATGGGCGAGACGGCCCCGCTCTTGATGTTGGTGACCGTGCGCGCGATGGTGCCGGTGGCCGGCATGCCACCCATGAAGGGCGAGAAGAAGTTGGCCACGCCCTGCGCCATCAGTTCCTGGTTCGGATCGTGGCGGTCGTCGATGAGGCTGTCGGCCACGCGCGCGCACAGCAGCGATTCGATCGCGCCCAGCAGTGCCAGCGTGATGGCCGGCATCAGCAGGAAGCGCGCGCTGGACCACTGGAAGGACGGCAGCGCAAACGCTGGCAGGCTGGCCGGGATGCCGCCGAAGCGGCTCTGGATGGTCTCCAGCGGCAGCTTGAACAGGTACACCGCAAGCGCTGCGAGCACCAGCGCCACGATGGTGCCGGGCAGCACCGCCAGGTGTGCCGGCCAGCCCTCGTGCGCGGCCCAGCGCGGGCGCAACTGCTCCCAGCCCACGATCAGCGCCAGCGACGCGCTGGCCACCAGCAGCGCGGTCACGTTCGTGCTGGGCGCGGCGTGCCAGAGTGCGGCGCTCATGTCGATCAGGTCGGCCGGCATCTTGGCCACCTGCAGGCCGAAGAAGTCCTTCACCTGCGACAGCCCGATCAGCACCGCGATGCCGTTGGTGAAGCCGATCACCACCGCCACCGGGATGAAGCGCACCAGCACGCCGAGCCGGAACACGCCGAGCAGGAACAGGACCACACCCGACATCGCGGTGGCGATCACCAGGTTGGCGACGCCGTAGCGCTCCACGATGCCGTAGACGATGACGATGAAGGCGCCCGCCGGCCCGCCGATCTGGACCCGGCTGCCGCCGAGCAGCGAGATCAGGAAGCCGGCCACGATGGCGGTGAACAGGCCGGCCTGCGGCTGCAGGCCGCTGGCGATGGCAAACGCCATGGCGAGCGGCAACGCCACCACCCCCACCGTCAGCCCGGCGGTGACGTCGCCGGTGAGCTTCTTGCGGTCGTAGTCCCGCAGGCAATCGACCAGCTTCGGGCGAAAGGCGAACGGGAGCATAGGCGGCGAATCATAAACCCGCTGCTGGCGCGCGACCGTCGCCGTGCGCGCGACGGTTGCGCACCGTCAAGGCATGGCGCATGCTCGCTCCCATCGAGGTATGCAGGGCCGGGCGACACGCACGGCGCGGCCAGCCAGATTGCGGTCGCAATCGGCATATGTACGCTGCGCGCGACGACGTAGACTTGCGCGCCATCCAATTCACCGCGCATCCGGCCTTCGGGTGCGCGCATTGCCCTCCGACGGACTCCACCCATGCGCCTGATCCTCACCCTCACCTGCCCGGACCGGCCCGGCATCGTGCACGCCGTCAGCGGCTTTCTGCTCGCCCAGGGCGGCAACATCGTGGAGGCCGCGCAGTTCGACGACCCGGTCTCGGGCGTGTTCTACATGCGCGTGTGCTTCGAGTTGCCGGCCGGCAGCGCCGGCTCGGCGGCGCAGATGGACGAGACCTTCGCACCGCTGGCGAGCGAGTTCGCCATGAAGGCGCGCTTTCACGCGGCGGCGCGGCCGATCCCGACCGTGATCATGGTGTCGCAGCACGGCCACTGCCTGCACGACCTGCTGTTTCGCGTGCGCTCCGGCGTGCTGCCGATCGAGGTGCGCGCGATCGTCTCGAACCACCGCGACTTCTACCAGCTGGCGGCGAGCTACAACATTCCGTTCCACCACATCCCGGTCAAGGCCGAGACCAAGCCGGCGGCCGAGGCCAGGATGCTGGAACTGTTCGAGTCCGAAGGGGGCGAACTGCTGGTGCTGGCGCGCTACATGCAGGTGCTCTCCGACGAGTTGTGCCGCAAGCTGGCCGGGCGCGCGATCAACATCCACCACTCGTTCCTGCCCAGCTTCAAGGGCGCGCGCCCGTACCAGCAGGCGCACGAGCGCGGCGTCAAGCTGATCGGCGCGACTGCCCACTACGTGACCGGCGACCTCGACGAGGGCCCGATCATCGAGCAGGACGTGGCGCGCGCCAGCCATGCCATGGACGTGGCCACCCTGACCGCGCTGGGCCGCGATACCGAGAGCGTGGTGCTGGCGCGCGCCGTCAAGTGGCACGCGGAGCACCGCATCCTGCTCGACGGACACCGGACCGTGGTGTTTCGGTGAAACCGGGCAACGCCGCTCCTTCGTTGCGTGTCCGCGCAGCAGCCCCCGTGCCGGAGCGGCCGCTGCACACGGACCATCTGGACGGATGCAGCGAGGCCGAGCGGGCGGCGCTGCACGCACTGGGCGCGCGCATCGGTCACGAGCTGGTGGCGATCCGGCTGCAGCGCGAGGGCCGGCGCGTGCCGGCGCCGCGGCTCTCGCATCGCCTGATCCGCGCCGGTCTCACGCTGGGTGGGTTGCGCGCACGCGGGCGGCGCAACGTGCTCGACATCCAGTTGCGTCAGAACGAAGTCTGGCTCCAGGGCCTGCCGCCGGCGTTCGACGGCTTCACGCTGCTGCAGCTGAGCGACCCGCACCTGGACATGGACGAACAATTCCTGCAGCGGCTGGTCGAGCGCGTGCGGGGGCTCGCCTTCGATGCCTGCGTGCTCACCGGCGACTTCCGCTTCCACGGCCACGGCCCGTTCGCTGCGGCGCTCGATGGCCTGCGCTCGCTGCGCGCGCACCTGGGCGAGCAGCCGTTCGCGGTGCTGGGCAACCACGACACGATCCGCATGGTGCCCGGGATGGAGGCGCTGGGTTATCGGGTGCTGATGAACGAATCGACCACGCTGCAGCGCGGCGCACAAGTGATCGTGCTGGCCGGCATCGACGACGCGCACCGCTATCGCACGCACGATCTCGGGCAGGCGCTGGCCGGCGTTGCGCCAGAGCGCACCGTGGTGCTGCTGTCGCACACGCCGCAACCGTACCGGCAGGCCGCCGACGCCGGCGTGCACTTCATGCTCAGCGGGCACACGCACGGCGGCCAGGTCTGCCTGCCCGGCGGCATCCCGATCCTCACCGATACCCCGGCGCCGCGCGCCGTGGTGCGTGGCGCCTGGCAGCACGGCGTCATGGCGGGCTACACCTCGGTCGGCTGCGGCTCCTCGGTGGTGGACGTGCGGCTCAATTGCCGGCCCGAAGTGGTGCTGCACCGGCTGCGCCGGCGTGTTGGTATGGGGTCAGGTCTTGCCTTTTGCCCCCAACTCCTTGGGGGCAAAAGGCAAGACCTGACCCCATAGCGCTCACGCGGCCGGTTGCGCCAGCAACTCGCCGAGCAGCGCACCGAGTGCCATGTCGTCGATCTGGCCGAGCTGGTTGAGTTGCAGCCGGCCCTGGCGGTCGAACACCAGCAGGGTGGGCGTGCCGCCCATCGCGTAGGCCTCCATGGTGCGCGGCAAGGGGCCGGGGTCGCCCGGCAGGTCGATTCCCACCGGAAAGCCGATCCGGTATTCGTGCAGGAACACGCGCAGCGCCGCCGGCGTCATCACCGCGTGGTGCTCGAACACCGTGTGCAGGCCGAGAACGGTCATGTCGCGGCCGGCAAACACCTGCGTCATCCGCTTGGCCTGCGGCAGGCCGTGTGCCACGCAACCCGGGCACAGCATCTGGAACGCGTGCACCACCACGACGCGGCCGCGCAGCGCGGCCAGGCTCAGCGGTTTGGGAGTGTTGAGCCACTCGCTGACCTGCAGCTCGGGCGGATGGGAGGGGGATGCGGACATGGCGACTCCTGCGGTCGCCTGCATTGTCCGATGGATCGTCGGCGCCCGCGCTGAAATCACGCGTTACATTCGTCCCGATGCAAACCCGCCTGACCCCGGCGAATGCCTTGCTATTGACGATCGCGCCGCTGCTGTGGGCGGGCAACGCGGTCGTTGGGCGGATGGTGCATGCGGCGATTCCGCCCTTCACGCTCAACTTCCTGCGCTGGGTGCTGGCGTTCCTGATCCTGTTGCCGCTGGCGGGCTGGGTGTTGCGGCGCAACGGCGGCCTGTGGCCGTACTGGCGGCGCTTTGCCGTGCTCGGGTTGTTCGGCGTAGGCATCTACAACACCCTGCAATATCTTGCGCTGCAGACTTCCACCGCCGTCAACGTCACACTGGTGGCCTCCAGCATGCCGCTGTGGATGCTGGCACTGGGCCGTCTGTTCTTCGGAGCCCGGGTGTCGCGCCAGCAGTTCGGTGGGGCCCTGCTGTCGATGCTCGGCGTCGTCGTCGTGCTGGTGCGTGGCGACTGGCATGCGCTGCGCGCGCTGCGGCTGGTGAGCGGCGACCTCACCATGCTGGTGGCCACGTTCTGCTGGGCGCTCTATAGCTGGCTGCTCACGCTGCGCCGCGAAAGCGACGAGATCCGCAGCGACTGGGCCGCCTTCCTGCTCGCGCAGGTGACGCTGGGCCTGCTCTGGTCGGGCGTGTTCACCGCCGGCGAATGGGCGTTCACCGACGCCCGCATCGCGTGGAGCGCTGGCCTGGTAGGCGCGCTTGCCTTCGTCGCGGTCGGGCCGGCGGTGGTGGCGTACCGTTGCTGGGGCCTTGGCGTGCAGCGCGCCGGGCCGGCCATGGCGGGCTTCTTCACCAATCTGTCACCGCTGTTTGCCGCGCTGCTCTCCGGCGCCCTGCTCGGTGAGCCGCCGCAGCTCTTTCACGGCGTGGCGTTTGCACTGATCGTGGCCGGCATCGCCGTCTCCTCGCGGCGTTGAGGGCGGCCCGGTACCCCTGCTGTGCCAGGCTCAAAGGGGGGACACAGGGCCCTGGCAGCAGCCCAGGGTTTCCTGCGGAGATCATGAAGGTATGTGTCACACCCGAGTGCAGACACCACGGATTCGGCGTTCGGGTCCTCGGCGTCGTGTCCCGCATGGGGTGCCGGATCCTCTTTCTGCAGGTTCAGGGCTTGCGCGCCACCATGCCCACCAGCGCCGAGCGGCCGCGGTGCTGCAGGCCTTCGGTGAGTTCGTCCTCGTAGCTGCGCAGTTCGAGCAGTTGCAGGCCGGCAAACGCGTCGCGCAACAGTTCTTCGGTGTACAGATGCTCCACGTGGGGCGGGCCGCCGGTCTTGAATTCGAGCTGTCGGGGCGTGTAGCCCTGCAGCACCAGCACGCCGCCGGGCTTGAGCGCACCCACCATGTCGGCAAACAGGCGCGTGCGCTGTTGCGGGTCGGCGAACTGGATGAAGATCGCCGCCACCAGGTCGTAGCGTCCGTTCGGCCAGGCCCAGCTTGCGCAATCCGCCACCTCGTAGCGCACGTCGACGCCGGCGGCAGCGGCGAGCCGGCGCGCCTTGGCCACGCCCACCTCGGCGATGTCGAACGCGTCCACCTGCAGCCCCTGACGTGCCAGCCACACGCTGTTGCGCCCTTCGCCGTCGGCCACGCACAGCGCGCGGCCGCGTGTGGGGTAGTGCGCGGTCTGCTGCTGCAGGTAGCGATTGGGCTCGGTGCCGAAGGCGTAGTCCTCCTGCGCGAAGCGCTTGTTCCAGGTGGTGGCGGCGTCGGTGAAGCGGGTGTCGGTCATGGGGTTGCAGCAGCGGGGCAAAAGGCCGATTCTCCCGGCAATCGCTTTCGTATGGGCGGTGGCAGCGCAATGGC
>JBDHRZ010000095.1:0-8673 GCA_039807845.1 Rhodoferax sp. | reverse complement strand
CCATGACGACGACGTTGTCGGCGCGGACTTCCAGGAACGCCAGCCCGTCGTCGACGCAGCGCTGAGCCAGTCGCGCGCGCGTGCGGCCGTCCGCCACCGCCAGGGCGATATGACGCTCGTCGGCCGGCTCGCGCAGCCAGTCGGCGTACGCCGCGACGCGCATGCCGTTGCACTGGACCGCGCGCGGTTCGTCGTCGACGAACACCAGGTCCCAGGGCCCGGATGCGGCGCTGCGTTCGAGTTGCCGGCGCGCCAGCGGCATGATGCCGCGCCCGCAACCGCCCGTGCCCAGGATGGCGTAACGCCTCACCCGGCTACCCTCCGTGCTGCGCACGGCGAAGCCGCGATCTCGGGGACAGACCGTAGCGCCGCGCAACGGTGCGGAGCTCTGTCCCCGACACCTCGTAGCTGTCCGGCTGTTCGCCTTCGGGGCGGCCGTACGGCGCTCACTGCACCTCCTCTCGTGCCGGCAACGCCGGCTCCGAACCGGTGAACCTGGGCATCGTCACTTCGCCGCGGGCGTGGATGCCGTCGCGCTGCAGCACGCGCTTGACGGTCAGCAGCAGGATGCGCAGGTCCATGGCCAGCGATTGCTGGTCCACATACTCCACGTCGAGCCGGAACTTCTCCTCCCAGGACACCGCGTTGCGCCCATTGACCTGCGCCCAGCCGGTGATGCCCGGGCGCACTTCGTGACGCCGCCGCTGCTCGGCCGAGTACAGCGGCAGGTACTCCATCAACAACGGCCGTGGCCCGACCAGGCTCATCTCGCCGCGGAGCACGTTCCACAGTTCAGGCAACTCGTCCAGGCTGCTCGCGCGCAGGAAGCGCCCGAACGCCGTCAAGCGCTGCGCATCCGGCAGCAGCGCACCATCCGGCCCGCGTGCATCGGTCATGGTACGGAATTTGACCATTTCGAACGGCACACCGTGCAGCCCAGGGCGAAATTGCCGAAACAGCACCGGGCGGCCCAGCCTGCGCCGCACCTGCCAGGCGAGCAGCAGCATCGGCAACGCCAACGCCACGAGCGCCATCGATGCCAGCACGATGTCGGTGGCGCGCTTCATGCCCGGTGCCCTGCGTGCGACATGCGCTTCATCTCCCTTGCAGAACCCGGGTTGCACGCCCGTGCGCGGCCGCTTCGATCCAGTCCGCCCACCGGTTCGACAGGGTGGCGCGGTCGAACTCGGCCTGTGCCAGTGCGCGGGCGCGCACGCCCATGGCCCGCAATGCGGTCCGGTCCGACGCCGCCTGCTCGAGCGCGTCGGCGAACGCCTGCGGATCATCCGGCGCCACGGCGAACCCGCAGCGATGGGTCTGTATCAATCCGGCCAGCCAGCCGGGGTAGTTGTTGAGCACCGGCACGCCCGCGGCGATGTAATCGAAGAACTTGTTGGGCGAGGTTCCATAGTAGAACGCCGGTACATTGGCCAGGACCTGCAGCCCCAGGTCGGTCGCCGCCATCAGCCCGGCCAGCCGCTCCTTGTTGACCGGCGCATGAAACACCACGTTGTCAAGTTCCAGCGCCCGCGCACGTGCCTGCAGCTCGGGCTTGCGTTGACCCTGGCCGATCAGCAGCAGCTTGATGTCGGAGCGTCCGCGGCGCCGCAATTCGGCCGCCGCATCGAGCACCGCGTCCAGCCCATTGGCCGTTCCATGCGTTCCCGCGAACACCGCCAGCAGATCAGACGGCGCGACACCCTGCGGCCGCCACGGCGCCGCCGCGCCATCGAAGATGCCCAGGTCGCAGCCGTTCGGAATCATCGCGATCCGATCCGGCGCCACACCCAGGCGTTCGATGCCCTCGACGATGCCCGGGGACAACCCGATCAGGTAGTGTGCCGAACGGTAGCTGGCCCACTCCAGCAGCGACATCGCAGCCAGCACCAGCGGGTTGCGGATCACGCCCATCGCACGCGGCAGTTCCGGCCACAGGTCGCGCACCTCGAACACGAACGGCTTGCCGCGCAACCAGCGCGCGCATATGCCGGGAATCCCGGCGGTGAGCGGGGTCGTGGTCGCGAACACCAGGTCGTACGGCTCGCTCAGCGCCAGGCGCACGCTCTGCAACGCAAAACGCAGGAAGGTCCAGGCGCGCCGCAGGAACCCGTCGGCATTGGAATACGCCAGATCGAATTCGATCACGCGGATGCCATCGACCAGCCCCTCGCGGCGGCCGCCCACGCTGGCGCCGTGCAGGCCGGTGTCCCCGCCTCCGTAGCTGCCGCACACCATGCTGACCTCGTGGCCGCGCGCAACGAGCCGGCGTGCCATCTCGTACGACCGGATGCCGGTCGACCCCTGCGGGGTCGAAAAGTGCTGATGAAAGTACAGGACTTTCATGCGGCCCACCGGTACGATGTGGTGAAGCTGCCCGGCTGGCGGATCTCGACCTCGAGCACCGGCAGCGCCTCCATGCGCAGATAACGGGTGGAAACCCAGCCTTCGACCAGTTCGCAGCGCGCGATCGGCACGCTGGCCGTGACCGACAGCACCTGGCCATCCAGGCTGACCTGGTTGCCATCCACCTGCCAGCGACCGGGGCGCAGCCGCCAGCGCAGTATGGCCTTCGCGGCGAAGCCGTCCACCACGTCGATCACGTCGAATCCGCTGTCGTGCAGGCACACGCGCCGGTGGTGGCGCGCGCCCCAGGCGTCCTCGTAGCCGGCGCCGAAGCAGACCTGCGCATCGGTGACGATCAGAGGCGCGATCATGGAAGTCTGCAGCCAGCGGCCGAACAGGAAGCGGCCGATGCGCGGCATCTGGTCGCGCCCGTCGAACGCCACCGTGTTGTGGCTCGCAGTGCCGCCGAAGTAGCCGAGCCAGCGCGCGTCGGTGTGGTAACTGTAGCTGCCGGCATCCGGCAGCAGATTATTGCCGTCGCGCCACACATCGACGTGCAGGGCGTCGGCCTGGGCGGGCCGGAAGCGAAACCGCGGATAACGCAGCAGCGCCAGCGCCGCACCATGGCGCAACACCGCGAATCCTCCCGCATCCCCGGCATCGCTTGGTGGCACGGCGAGTGCCGTGGCCGGGCGATCCAGGCCCAGCCACGCCAACGCACGCGCGCTGCCATCGGCGCCGCCGTATGCGCCCTGCCCGGCAAACAGCACCGTCGCCAGTTCCACACTGGGACGGAAATCACGATCATGCGTTGCCCCGAAGCGCAGGATCCAGGCGCCGTCGTTGGCGCCCACGTTGGGGCCGTCGCCGGTGCGCGCATCGATCAGGCGAAACAGCCAGTACGCGGCAGCCCGGGCGCGCGCGCACCAAGCATCCGGGAACGGCGACAAGCCGAGCTGGCGGCGCCACAGTTCGGCCATCGACAGGGTGTCGAGCATCAGACGATGGTAGTTGAGCGAATACTGGCTGAACGTACCGTCCGACGCCACCAGGCGCCCCACCCGCTCTTCGAGCAGCCCGCGCCCGGCCTGCATCCAGCGCCGGGCGCCGGCGTCGCCCAGTGCCAGCAGCCAGCTGCCCCCGACATACAGGGCCGATGCTTCCGAGGTCCCGTGGTTGTTGTCCTGCGCGATCGCGTAGGACACCGTGGGCGCGATGCGCGCCAGATGCAGCGCGAGCAGGCTGCGCAGGCCCGGCGCAGCCTGCTGCACCTGCCGCAACACGAGGGCTGCGGCGGCCAGGTGGAGCACGCGCAGCGAAGCCTCCTGCGCGCACTTCCAGTTCGGCCCGAGGTACGGGGGGTTGCGCTCGCTCCAGTCGCCCAGCCAGGCGTTGAGCTGCGCCAGCGCGCGCGCAGCCTGTTGCGGACTGCCGCTGCGCACGCGCAGGGCCAGTGCCAGCACCCAGTCGAAGCGGGACAACTCCCAGATCGGCTTGATGTCGCCGAGCACCGGATCGAAGTCGGGCATGGTCCACCAGTTGCGCAGCGGGGCGGTGACGCGCTGACCGGTCAAGGGGTTGGCCAGCCAGTCCGGCGCCGGGCCGGACAGGTCGACCGGATGCCAGCCGAACAGCAGCAGGGGCGCCTCCTCGACACCCTCTATCGGCTGCAATCCTGGCGCCGGCGCCTCGAAGAACGGACCCTGCGCCGGTCGTGCACGCAGCCGGCAGACCCGGGCCATGCCCGTGGCCAGCCCCAGCCGGTAGACCAGCACCCGCGCGACGTTCGGCAGGCCGAGCGCGAACGCCGCGCCGACCCGGGTGATCCAGACGTTCATTGGCGCCGCAACAGATCTGCAAGCTCCAGCGTGACCCGCGCGACCTCGAAGATCTCCTCGGGCGCGATGGCCGGCCTTCCCGTGCGCACGGCATCGAGAAACGCCGCGGCACAGGCTTGCTGGCCCTTGTCCTGGCGCCACAGGTTGAACTTGCCGAAACCGGGCCAACCCCAGGCCCTGAGCTTGCGAAAGTTGTCCAGTTGCAGCACGCGGCCGGCGGCGAACACCTCCACGCGCTCTTTCGGGAAACCGGATGCCCCATTGGCGAGGTAGTGGATGGTGCCGAACGATCCATCCGCAAAGCCGAGCGTGATCGACGCCTTGTCCTCGACCACCGCCAGCCCCGCATGCTCGCCCATGCGGCGTGCCTGGACCGACGTGATGGGGTGCCCGGCCAGGTGGCGCATCAGGTCGATGAAGTGGCAGGCCTCGCCAATGATGCGCCCGCCGCCGACGGCGGCGTCCTGCGTCCAGTGCGCCGGCGTGATGGCGCCGGCGTTGACGGTCATGATGAACGACTTGGGTTCGGCCAGCGCCTGCAGCAGGGCGCGCATCCTGACGACCTGCGGCGCAAAACGCCGGTTGAAGCCCACCATCAATTGCGGGCCGGCCGCAGCACCCTGGGTGCGCGCATGGGCCTGCGCGAACGCCTGCTGCACCGCTTCGAGACCGGCCGGGTCGATCGCCAGTGGCTTCTCGACGAACACGTGTTTGCCGGCCGCCAGCGCCTGCGCGACCATCGCGGCGTGTGCATCGTGGCGCGTGACGATCGCCACCGTGTTGATGGCGGTGTCGGCCAGCATCGCCTCCAGGTCCGTCGACGCGATGGCAAAACCGCCCTTGGTGCCGTGCACGACGCCGTTGATGCCGCCGGATGTCACGACGGTGTGCAGTTGCGCGCCGGCGCGCCGGAAGGCAGGAATCAGGATGCGCGAGGCGTAGTTGCCGGCGCCAACGAACCCGACCACGGGCAGGCTGGCATCGTAGACCGGCGCGGCGCCGAGCGTCACCTGGCGCTGCATGCGCGCCGCCGGCGGCTGCGCGCCATATTGCAGCAGGATGCCCAGCGCGGCGCCATCCTCGGTCAGCGCGGCATACGCCTGTGGCGCGTCCTCGAAGGCAAACCGGTGCGTGATCAACGGGGCCACGTCGATCTGCCCGCCGGCCAGCATGTCCAGCACCGCCTCGAAGTTGCGCTGCTGCGTCCAGCGAACGAAGCCGATCGGGTAATCGTGCCCCTCTTCCTCGTAGGCCGGGTCGTAGCGCCCGGGACCATACGAACAGGACACCTGGAAGCTCAATTCCTTCTGGTAGAAGTCGGCCCGGTCGAGTTCGAGCCCGGTCACACCCACCAGCACGATGCGCCCGCGCTTGCGGCTCATGCGCGCCGCCTGCGCCACCGGGTCGCTCGACTGGGTCGACGCGGTGATGATCACGCCGTCGACGCCGTTGCCGCGGCTCAGCGCCAGGCCGGCCGCAACCGGATCCTCGCCGCGCGCCGGGTTGCAGGTCTGCGCACCGAAACGCCGCGCCAGCGCCAGTCGGGCTTCGTCGTAGTCGATCGCCAGCACACGACAGCCGTGCGCACGCAGGAGTTGCAGCGCCAGCAGGCCGATCAGACCCGCGCCGGTGACGACGAAGGCCTCGCCCAGCGTGGGCTGCGCGAGCCGGATGCCCTGCAGGCCGATGCTCGCCACCACCGTGAACGCCGCCGCCTCATCGCTCACCGCATCCGGGATGCGCGCGCACAGGTTGCGCGCAACGCGCACCACGTCGGCATGCGGGCCGTTGGACACCACCCGGTCCCCCTCGCGCAAGGTCGACACGCCGGCACCCGTCTGCGCCACCACGCCGACGTTGCAGTAGCCCAAAGGCAGCGGCTGGTCGAGCTTGGACTGCACCGCATCGAAGGTGGACAGCAGGCCGTCGGTCCGCACCTTCTGCAGCACCATCTTGACGCGCTCCGGTTGCTGCAGCGCCTTGTCGAGCAAGGACGCCTTGCCGAAACCCACCAGCATGCGCTCGGTGCCGGCGGAAATCAGGCTCACGCTGCTGTGGATCAGCACCGTGCCGGGCGAGGCCACCGGAGCCGGTGCCTCGCACACCGTGGTTCCACCCCGGCGCATGTCCTGCAATACCTGACGCATGGATCTCCCGAAACAGTCAGCCCAGCCCGGGCGGGCGGGCGTAGTTGATGAGTACCGCGCGATAGGGGCCGCGGAACACGAACATGCTGCCCGCGACGGCGCCCACCACGCCCACCGCGTCGATCAGCTCCTGCATGTGCGCCAGCGTGCCGGCACCGCCCACCAGCGAAATCGGGCAGGTGACCGCCGCGCGCAGCATCCGCGCCAGTTGCAGGTCGTAGCCCTGCATTTCTCCATCGCGGTCGATCGCATTCAGGACGATCTCGCCGACGCCGAGTTCCTGCGCCTGGCGGCAGAAGTCGAGCAGTTCGACCTTGTGCTTTTGCTGGCCATTGTGCGTGCACACGGTGTAGCCGGGCCGCAGCCGGTTCCTGCGCACGTCGAGTGTCAGCACCACGCTCTGGCCGCCGACGGCCTGTGCCATTTCGCGGATCAGCTGCGGGCGCGCCAGCGCCGCCGCGCTGACCGAGACCTTCTCGAACCCGAGCGACACGATACGTGCCGCCTGCTCGGCGGAGCGGACGCCTCCGCCGTAGCACAGCGGCATGCGCGACTCGACCGCCAGGCCCTCGAGCATGGCCAGATCAGGCCCACGCGCCTGCACCGTCGCATCGATGTCGAGCACCAGCAGTTCGTCGACCTCCTTCTCGTTGAAGATTTTCACCGCATTGAGCGGGTCGCCGACGTAGCGCGGATCCTTGAACTGGCGCGTCTTGACCAGGCCACCATCGTGAACCAGCAGACAGGGTGTGATGCGCGAGCGGAGCATCCCGGTCTAGTCCTGCGCGAAGTTCCTGAATACCGCAACGCCGTTGGAGTGGCTCTTCTCCGGATGGAACTGCAGCCCGAACACGTTGGCGCGCGCCACCGCGCAGGGCATCCGCCTGCCGTACTCCACGCTCGCCGTGACGTCGGCCGGATCTGCCGCATCGAACCAGTAGCTGTGCAGGAAATAGAAGCCGCGCCGCGCGTCGACACCGCGGAACAGGTCGGCCTGCGGCACGGGTTCGACGGCATTCCAGCCCATGTGCGGCAGGCGCGGCCCGCTGTGCAGCAAGGAGTCGTCGATCCTGCGGATGTGGCCCGGAATCCACCCCAGGCCGTCGAGCGCGCCGTCGTCGCTTCCGTTGGCCAGGATCTGCATGCCGACGCAGATGCCCAGCACTTTCTTGCCGCGCTCCAGCACCTGCTCGCGCAGCAGGCCGATCAGCCCGGATTGCTGCAGGAAGCGCATCGTGGTGTCGAACGCGCCGACCCCCGGCAATATGTAGCGATCCGCGCGCGCGAGCACGCCCGCGTCCATGGTGACGGCATGTTCGATCCGCAGCTGCTGGTAGATGTTGGCAATCGCCGCCACGTTGCCGGATCCGTAATCGATGATGGCAATCATCCTGGAACCCGCCGTCGACCGCTTGCAATCATCTCGCAGGCCATCATCGCTTCACCGCCCGCTCCACCCCCAGCAGCTTCAACACCCGGGCGCCGAGGTCGAACATCCATTCCTGGTTCCGGTAGTCCCGGTAGCTCTTGCGTGGCATCGTGTGGTAGCTGCGCAGTTCGTCCACCGTGATGCCCAGCTTGGCCGCGATGAAGGCGAAGTCCTCGTCGATGGTCTGCGGGTCGTAGGCCGGCTTTTCCAGTTGCGCCAGCGCATCGGCGCGCGTCATCTGGCCGGTCAGGATCAGGCTGGAGAACTGCACCCGGCGCGTGTCGTAGCCGAAGCGCGTCGGCAGCCAGTAGCCCTCGTAGAAACGCGTGAAGCGCGACTCGAAATGCTTCTGCGGGTAGGAGCGCCAGCCATAGCGCTCCGACAGCGTCCGGATCGCGTCCTGCCGGGTGTACGGCAGATAGTTCAGCGGCTTGACGACCCGCACTCCCTTGACGTAGCGCAGGTACACCTTGTGGAACAGGATGCTGCTGAACGGATAGGTGGTCAGCGGCCGCGTCCCGAAGCGCGCGTGGATGTCCCGGATCTGCGCCATGTCGGTGCCGTAGTACAGCCACTCGAGCGGATTGCGCACGCATTCGGTCGCGTAATTGCCGCCGTTGAGGATGTACCGGATGCCGTGCTTGTGGGCGAAGTGATAGAGCGTCGCGACGAAGGCATGGTCCTGCGGGATATCCAGGTGCGGCACGCCGGACTTGAAGAATGCGAGCTGGAAATCGCGCATTTCCTGCCAGTTGATGACCTCGGTGTAAAGATCGAGGCCGAGCTTGTCCACCAGCACCTGGATGTTGTGCACCGCGAGGTCGGAGTTCCAGCCGGCGTCGACGTGAAACACCAGCGGGCGCAGGCCGAATTCCGACACCGCCAAGTGCAGCAGGTAGGAGCTGTCGAGCCCGCC
>JBDHRZ010000094.1:0-8681 GCA_039807845.1 Rhodoferax sp. | reverse complement strand
CTTGGCGCGCGAAACGTTTGCAATGAACGTGCGCTCGTGCGACAGGAGATACTTGGCGCAGGCCCAGCCCTTGTTCTCCTCGCCCACGCGGTTTTCCACCGGCACGACGACGTCGTCGAAGATGACGTCGTTGAGCACGTGTTCGCCATCCATCGTGATGATCGGGCGCACCGTGACGCCGGGTGACTTCATGTCCACCAGCAGGAAGCTGATGCCGTTCTGCGGCTTCGCTTCCGCGTTGGTGCGTACCAGGGCGAACATCCAGTCGCTGTAGTGGCCATAGGACGTCCACGTCTTGTGGCCGTTGACGACGTAGTTGTCGCCGCGCCGCTCGGCCCGTGTCCTGAGCGAGACCAGGTCCGAACCGGAACCGGGCTCGCTGTAGCCCTGGCACCACCAGACGTCGCCGCTCATGATGCCCGGCAGGTGCCGCGCCTTCTGTTCGGGCGTGCCGAACGCCATGATCACGGGGGCCACCATGATGGGGCCGAACGGGACGATCACCGGCGCTCCGGCCAGCGCGCATTCCTCCGCAAACAGGTGCTTCTGGATCGGGCTCCAGCCCGGCCCACCGTATTCCTTCGGCCATGCAAAGCCGTACCAGCCACGCTGGCCCAGGATCCTGGCCCAGCGCTGATGCTCACTCTTGGTGTGCCAACCGCCCCTTCTGGTGCGCTCGGCGATGTCCGCCGGCAGGTTTTCGGCAATCCAGCGGCGGATCTCGGCCTGGAATGCCAGTTCCTCGGCAGAAAGGTTCAGATCCATCCATTCCTCCCGTGGACGGCGCAACCGGGACGCCCCGGCTTGCACCGCGTTGTGTGATCGGACCGGGCCGGCAAGCCCCGCCCATGATTTCGCCCGACCGGGCCTGCCGATCGTGTCCAACTCTGCTGGAACAAGGGAGTCCGCCTCGGCTGCGGCGGCCAGGTCGGACGATCAGCCAAGCCGCTCGGCGCGCTTCTCCAGAAAGTCCCGCAAGCGCTTCAGCGTCTCGGGGGGCTTTTCCATCGCGGAGGTCAGGTGCTCCATGAACAGACCATCGTCGTGCGACAGGTCGCCGATGCGCGAGAGGATGTTGATGATCTGCCAGTTCGTCTGCTGCGTGTTCTGGGCGATGCGCTGCGCGATGCTCTTCGCCTTCTCCAGGGCCTCGCCAGGCTCGGTCTGGTACTGGACCAGACCGACCTGCGTGGCTTCGGCCACCGGCATGGTGCGCCCGGTGAGCATCATGTCGGCCATCCTGGAAAAGCCCAGGATCTTCTGGATGCGCACGGTGCCACCGCCCCCGAGGAAAAACCCTCGTTGGCCTTCCGGCAAGGCAAAGAAGGTGGTGGAATCCGCGACCCGGATATGGGTGGAGGCCGCCAGTTCCAGGCCGCCTCCGACGGTGGCGCCGTGCAGGGCCGAGACGAACGGAATCGTGCCGCGGTCGATCAGATCGAAGACGTAGTGCCAGAGGTTTCGCTCGCGCCGGATCGCCGGCATCGAATCCTTGCGGGCGAGACGTTCGGCGAGTTGCGCCAGATCGAGCCCGGCCGAAAAGACTGGGCCGTGCCCGAAGATGACCCCGGCCGACGCCTCGGACGCAGCCCGGTTGACGGCGTCTGCCAGGTTTTGCACGACCGCCAGGCTCAGCGCATTTCGCTTGTCCGGACGATTGAGCCCGATCAGCGCGACCGGCCCTTCCAGTTGATAGGTGATGAATTCCTCGCTCATGATTCTCCAGATTGCAGATGAATGAACAGACAGGAGCGCCGCCCTGGGACCGGTGCGGACGACACCATCACTCGGCCGCCTTGAAACCGGACAGCTTCACGGCCTCCGCCCACTTCCTCGATTCGGCCTGATAGAGCTTTCGGAAGTCGCCCGGCGTGCCGGGCAGGGGCTCGTAGTCCACCGGCAGCCACTGGTCCCTGATCTGCTGGGAACGCAGTGCCTTGCCGAATTCCACATTGAGCGCGTCGACGATCGTGTCCGGCGTATTGATCGGCGCGACGATGCCCGCCCAGATGTAGATATCGAGGTCCGGGTAACCGAGTTCGCGGAACGTCGGCACGTTGGGCATGTGTGGCGAGCGCTTGGGCGTCGAGACCGCCAGCACCTTGACCTTGCCGGCCTCGACGTGCTGCTTGACCGCAAGGATCGGCAGGAACGCCACCTGCACGGTACCACCGAGCAAGGCGGTGACGGCAGGCGGAGTGCCATTGAATGGCACGTGCAGCATGTCCATGCCCGTGCGCGCGTTCAGGATGACCCCGGCGAAGTGCGATGAATTGCCCGCCGTGAACGAAGCGAACGACACCTTGCCCGGATTTGCCTTGACCCAGGCAATGAATTCGGGCAGCGTATTGGCCGGCACGCTGGCGTTGACCGCCATCACCAGAGACGCACCGAGGAACATGGTCACCGGCTTGAAGTCCTTGTCAGGGTCATACGGCAGCTTCGAAAAGGTATGCGGATTGATGGTCCACATGGTGGTCTGGGCGAGCAGCAGCGTATAGCCATCCGGTGCGGCATTCTTCACGGCCTGGGCGGCGATGATGCCCGACCCACCCGGCTTCGCGTCCACGATGATCTGCTGACCCGTATTGACCTTGAACACTTCGCCGGCCTGGCGCAGGGCGTTGTCCAGCGTGTTGCCGGCAGCAAATGGCGTGACGACGCGTACCGGCCGCTGCGGGAAGCTCTGGCTGAATGCCTTCCCCACTGATAGTGCCAGCGGGCTGACGGCCAGCGTCTTCAGGATTTCACGTCGTTGCATGCACTTTCCTCCTTCGATGATGTGGATCGACCGCAGAAACACCGGGCTAATGCGCGCCTGCGGACGGCGTCGCGCCGGGACCCCCCGATCTCACGCCGGCGTTCCGTCGGACGCAGCAAACAACGCCTTTGCCTGCGCGCGCAGTTGCGCCTTCAAGACCTTGCCCACCGGGTTGCGCGGCAACACCTGCACGCTCAGCAGGTACTCCGGCAGCTTGTAGACCGCCACGTGCTTTTCATTGCGCAGGTAACGCGCCAGATCCTCGACGGTCGGTGCGTGGCCGTCCTTCGGCACGACGCAGGCACACACCTTCTCGCCCAGCATCAGGTCGGGCACGCCGACGACGGCAACTTCCGTAATGGCGGGATGACCGGCCAGCAGACCCTCGATTTCTTCCGCGGAGATGTTCATGCCGCCACGAATCACCAGATCCTTGGAGCGCCCGACGTAGTGGTAGTACTGCAAGCGGTCACCACCGATCTCGAACAGATCACCCGTCTTGAAATAGCCCTTTTCATCGAAGGCGCGGGCCGTGAGTTCGGGCGCACCGTAATACCCGGAGAACACGTTCGGCCCGACCAGGCGCAGTTCGCCGATGCGGCCGGCCTCCCGGATATCCTCCCCGGTGTCCGGATCGACCAGTCGGGTGCGGATCTTGCGTGTCGTCGAGATGGACCAGTGGAAACCTTCGGCATCGGGGCGCGGAAAGTACTTCGCACGCAGCGCCGGATCCGGTATGTCGATCTGGTTGCTGGCCAGCGAGGCTCCCTCGTTGGAGCCGAAATAGTTGACGATCTGCACGCCATATTTCTCGGCAAACCCGCGCACCATCCACTCGCTCAGGGGCGCCGAACCGGAGCCGATGCGCGACAGGCGCTTGAAATCGATGCCATCGAGCAGCTCGGACTCCTGCAGCAGCCGGTTGAGAATGGTCGGCGACGCAACCGTGTAGTCGATCCTCTCATCACGCAATTGCTGCAAGAACACCGGCAGGCTGAACGGATGGTGCTGCACCACGGTGGCGCCGACCACCAGCCAACTGACGAGGGCGGTGCAGATGCCGGCCACGTTCACCAACGGAAACGGGTTGAGGATGCGCGCATGTTCGGGGATCTGGCCGCCCTCGATGATCGACACCGCCACCACCTGCCATTCGTTGTGGCTGCGCGGCACACCCTTGGGCTGGGCTTCCGTACCGGAAGTCCAGCAGATCGTGAACACGTCGTTGGCGGTGACGGCTGCGGCACGCTCCTCCCGCGCCAGCATGTCGCGCTGCGCCTGCGTCAGCGGCGCGGCGGTGCGGGCACCGATGTCGACGGATGCCGGCGGCACATCGTCACCCCAGCACAGGATATGGCGCAACCCGGGGTGGCGCGGCTGCATGCGGGCAAACATCTCCACGTTGGCGTTGCCGGCACCGGCCTTGCCGATGCGCGCGAAGGTCACCACGGCCACGGCGCGGGTCGTCTCCACGATGTGGTCGAGTTCGTTCTCGCGATACTGCACCGGGACGGCGGTGATGATGATGCCCAGCCGCGCGCAGGCCAGGTACACCACGAACTGTTCGACACAATTGGGCATCTGCATCAACAGTACGTGGTCCTTGCGGATTCCCGACTCCAGCAGCAGGCAGGAGAAACGGTCGACCGCCTCGGCCAGTTCGGCCCAGGTCAGCCGCAACGGTTGGCCATGGGCGAAGTCGGCACGGTTGGGCGCATCCGCGACCGCTTCGGCCTGCGGATGGCGCTGCACGTTGCCACGAAACAGGTCCCACAAGGTGGTGCTGCCCCACCAGCCCGCGCGGGTGTATTCCTCGATCTTGTCGGCAGAAACCAGAATCATGTTGTCACCCCCATGGCGCAGTGCCCGCACATCGGTACCAGGACCGGAAACGGGAAGATCACTTCGCGGCGGTTCGATCTCCTCATGCGAATCTCCTTCAGCCACACCGACCTGACCCGCCAAGGCAGTGTCTTCCACCATCTGGCGTGCACGAACTATCGGCAGGCAGCCACGTGCGCGACGCACGCGCCCCCAGTGCCAAGTCAATGTAGAGGAAATCGAATCCCGGTGCGACATGGATTCGTGCAGATTTCTTGTCAAATGAGAACCAGGTACGGCGCACCGCTTCCCGCCAAGACCGGACCGCAGGCCGATCCGGCACGCCTGCGGCAGCGCCCGCACGCGCTCTGCTACCATCGCCGCGTCATTGGGGAGTAGCCGCCCTTCTTCGGCAAGGGGCTTGCGTCAACACACTTGGCCGCACCGGCCGTGGCGCAAGCGGTTTCCACGCTTGGCAAGACCTTTGACCACGATGCCTCCGTCATGGCCGGGGAAGTGTCGTGGTCAATCGTCCGTCAACCGGCCCGGGAACACTCATGGAATCACTCCTCGTCTCCACCGGGGTCGTCGCGCTCGCCGAAATCGGCGACAAGACCCAGTTGCTCGCCTTCATCCTCGCGGCCCGCTTCAAGAAGCCGGTGCCGATCATCCTGGGCATCCTGTGCGCGACCCTGGTCAATCACGGCCTGGCGGGCGCACTCGGTGCGTGGATCACGGCGACCGTCAACCCGGGAGTCCTGCGTTGGGTACTCGGCCTGTCGTTCATCGGCATGGCGATCTGGACCATGATCCCGGACAAGATCGAAGAAGAGGAAACGCAAGTGGCAAAGAGACTCGGCGTATTCGGCGCCACGCTGGTGACCTTCTTTTTCGCGGAAATGGGCGACAAGACACAGATCGCGACGGTGGCGATGGCCGCGCACTACAGTACCCCCCTGCTGGTCGTGATCGGCACCACGCTGGGCATGCTGATCGCCGACGTGCCGGCGGTATTCGTGGGCGACAAGCTGGCCGCCCGGATCCCGATGAAACTCGTGCACTCGACGGCGGCCGCCGTGTTCGCGCTGCTGGGCGTCGCCACGCTGCTCGGGGCGGGCGCCAGGCTGGGGCTGTAGGCGCCGACCGATCCAGCATCTCGTCGGCAGTGCCGGCAGCGACATCGACGCCTCCATGCCGGGCCGGTGAGTCAGCGCATCGGGCTTTCGCCTGTATGCTCAGGCCAGCGACGCCACGCGCTGCGCGGACACGGCCAAGGAGGTTCAGCCATGCATCAGGAATTGCTCATCCAGGTGGAGGACGGCATCGCCACCGTCACACTGAACCGGCCTGCATCGCGCAATGCCCTCACGCCGCAGGTCGCGCATGCGATGCGCGAGATCCTGACGGCATACTCGATCGATCCGGCGATCCGGTTGGTGGTGGTGACCGGCGCAGGCGACGCGTTCTGCGCCGGCGGCGACGTGAAGGCGCAGGCACAGGTTGCCGCCGGCACACAAGCCCCGATGGGTTTCGATCAACGGGTGGCCGACCTGCGCCTGTGCATGGAGGTGAGCCGCCTGCTGCATGAGATGCCCAAACCCACCCTGGCGGTGCTGCCCGGCGCGGCCGCCGGGGCCGGCCTGTCGCTCGCGCTGGCCTGCGACCTGCGCCTGGCATCGGACAACGCGAAGCTGACCACGGCGTTTTCCCGCATTGGCCTGTCCGGGGACTTCGGCGGCAGTTACTTCCTCAGCCATCTGGTGGGCGCGGCGCGCGCGCGCGAACTGTATTTCTCCGCCCGCATGCTGGGTGCGCAGGAAGCGCTGCAACTCGGTTTGCTCGATCGCGTCGTGCCAGCCGCTCAGCTGGGGCAGGCCGCGCAGGAGTGGGCGCGTGAACTGGCCGCCCTGCCCACCGTCGCGATCGGCTACATGAAGCGCAATCTCAATCTCGCCCAGCGCGCGCCCCTGTCGGACGTGCTGGATGCAGAAGCGGTGCACATGGTGCGCACCTTCCAGACAGAAGACCACAAGGCCGCCGTGGTGGCCTTCGTGGAGAAGAGGGCACCACGATTCGACGGTCGTTGACCGGGCGTGCGCGGTGAGCACACGGATGCGCGGAAAACACGCAAGAATCGGCTCCCAGGACTGAGGGATAACCCTGAGTCCGAGCCCGTTCAAACAACGCCAGACCCCGATTCAGCGCGCACAGGACGATTCTTGAAAATGGCACGCTCTATGCTTCTGTGATGGCCGTACCAAACGATCCGGGAGTTCGAATCCCATCAACCCAGAGGATGACCATGAAGACTTTGAAGACCTTGACACGTTGGGGTATCGCGGCCGGACTCGTCGGTCTGGCGGGCGCAGCGCTCGCAGCGGACATCCGGGTCGGCTTCTCGAGCGACGCGTTGACGCTCGATCCGGGCAACCATCGCAACCGCGACACCGAGACGATCCTGCGCAACATGTATGACGGGCTGCTGACGCGCGACGCCAAGATGCAGGTGGTGCCCGAACTGGCGAGTTCGTTCAAGCAGGTCGATACCACTACCTACGAATTCAAGCTGCGCCAGGGCGTGAAGTTCCACACCGGCGAGGAAATGACGGCCGACGACATCAAGTTCACCTTCGACCGCATCATTCAGAAGAACCGCATCGACGGCAAGACCAGCCCGCGCGCCGGCCTGCTGGGCCCGCTCAAGGACGTGCACATTGTCGACAAGTACACCGTGCGCTTCGTGATGGCCTCGCCCTGGGCCATCCTGCCCGCGATGCTGCCGTTCCAGGAGGTCGTCTCCAAGGCATTCGTGCAGAAAGTCGGCGACAAGGGCATGGCCACGCAGGCCAGCGGCACCGGACCGTTCAAGCTGGTGGAGTGGCGCAAGGGCGACGCCATCATCATGGAGCGTTTCGCCGACTACTACGGCGGCTCGCCCGCCATCCCGCCGGTCGGCCCGGCCAAGGCGGACCGGGTGATCTTCAAGGTGATCCCGGAGAACTCCTCGCGCATCGCAGCGCTGCTGGCCGGCGACGTGGAAATCGCCACGGACGTGCCGGTGCACATGATGAAGCAGATCGAAGCCAGCAAGACCACGCACGTGGCCAAGGTCAACGGCACGCGCACCTTCTTCGTGGCACTCAACAACACCAAGCCGCCGTTCGACAACGTGCTGGTACGTCGCGCCGCCAACCATGCGCTGGACAAGAAGCTGATCATCGAGCGCATCCTGCAGAAGACCGCCACGCCGGTGAACGGCGTGCTGTCGCCCGATGCGTTCGGCTTCGACCCGACCTTGCCGAGCTACGAGTACGACGTGGCGAAAGCCAAGAAACTGCTCGCCCAGGCCGGCTACCCGAACGGCGTCGACGTCACGCTCGACGTGGAAGGCGCGTTCTCGGAGATGGCCCAGGCCATCGGCTCGCTGCTCACCAAGGCCGGCATCCGCACCAAGGTCGTCGTGGGCGAAGGCTCGACGATCCGCGACAAATGGGATCCGGTGAAGCCGAAGGTCGGTGACATGCGCCTGACCTCCTGGGGCAATGGCTCGCTCGATCCGGAAGACATCTTCGCACCGACCCTGGCGACGAAGGATCGCGGCAACTCGGCCGGATATTCGAGCGGCGTGGTGGATGGACTGCTCAGCGCGGCGAGCACCGAAACCAACCCGGACAAGCGTGCGGAACTGTTCCGCCACGCGCAAAAGCAGGTGAATGCCGACGCCCCCTGGATCTTCCTGTGGGTGCCGCAGGACATCTACGGCGTGTCCAACCGCCTCAAGGGCTGGCAACCGAGCGCGGATGCGCGCGTCAACCTGCACCGCGCGTATCTGCAGTAATCCGGCACGTCTGCCGCCGGGGATGGCTCCAAGTTCTTGGGGCCCGTTCCTGCACGCACGCGCATCGTCCACGACTGGCGGAGACCATCGGTGAATCCTGGCAAATTCCTGGAACGCCTGCTCCAGCTCATACCGGTTCTGCTCGGCGTGACCGCGATCGTCTTCCTGATGATCGCCGTCACGCCCGGGGATCCGGTCGACATCATGCTGGGCGACCAGCAGGCCACGCCTGAACAGCGCCAGGCCCTGCGCCATGACATG
>JBDHRZ010000093.1:0-8705 GCA_039807845.1 Rhodoferax sp. | reverse complement strand
CAAGCAATTTTAGTGACTACATTCAAAAGCACGAAAAAGGCCCAAAAGGGCCAAATTCATGAGGCGCGATAAGGACTTGCTGGCGTCCCGCCTCAGGGCACTGCGCGGAACTTCAGCCTAGAATGCGGCATGTCCTACCTCGTCCTGGCCCGAAAGTACCGTCCGCGGAATTTCGGCGAGATGGTGGGCCAGGAACACGTGGTGCGTGCCCTGACCAACGCGCTCGATTCGCAGCGCCTGCACCACGCCTACCTGTTCACCGGCACGCGCGGCGTCGGCAAGACCACGGTGTCGCGTGTCCTGGCCAAGTCGCTCAACTGCCTGGGGGCGGACGGGCAGGGGGGCATCACCTCCACGCCCTGCGGCGTGTGCCAGGCCTGCACCGACATCGACGCCGGACGGTTCATCGACTACACCGAACTGGACGCAGCCTCCAACCGTGGCATCGATGACGTGCAGACGCTGCTCGAGCAGGCGGTCTACAAGCCGGTGCAGGGGCGCTTCAAGGTCTTCATGATCGACGAGGTGCACATGCTCACCACGGCGGCGTTCAATGCGATGCTCAAGACGCTGGAGGAGCCGCCGGAGTACCTGAAGTTCGTCCTCGCCACGACCGATCCCCAGAAGGTGCCGGTCACGGTGCTGTCGCGCTGCCTGCAGTTCAACCTGCGTCCGATGGCTCCGCAGACGGTGCGCGAGCATCTGCAGCGGGTGCTGGAAGCGGAGTCGGTGGCGGTGGAGCCGCAGGCACTGCAACTGCTGGCACGCGCGGCCCGTGGCTCGATGCGCGACGCGTTGTCGTTGACCGATCAGGCGATCGCCTTTGGCGCCGGGCGACTGACGCACGATGGCGTGCGCCAGATGCTGGGCGCGGTGGACCGATCCCACGTGCTGCGCTTGATCGAGGCCCTGGCCGACGGTGCCGGCCGCACGGTGGTCGAGGTGGTCGAGCAATTGCGCATCCATGGCCTGAATCCGGCGTCGGTGCTGGAAGACATGGTGGCCGTGCTGCAACGCATGGCGGTGCACCAGGCCGCGGCGTCGATGCCCGATGCGCCGGACGATGGCGACCCCGATGCGCAGGATGTGGCGCGACTGGCCACGCGCATGCCGCCCGACGAGACCCAGTTGCTCTACAGCCTGTGCCTGCACGGTGGCACGGAACTGGGCCTGGCTCCTGACGAATACGCCGCCCTGACCATGGTGCTGCTGCGCCTGCTCGCGTTCAAACCCGCGGTCGAGCGTGCCACCGGCGAAGCGGAAAAAAAAACTCCGGATGACGCGCGCCGCGACCAGTCCTCCGTGCCGGCGGCACGGACGGCGGAGGCCCTGGCGCGGCCAGCGGCACGGGCGACAGAGGTCCTGCCGCGGCCTGCGGTACCGAGCGCAGCCACCGAGGCAACGTCAGCGCTGCCGGCTGGCCGGCGCCTGTCGGTGTTGCAGTCCGGCCCGGTGCATGGCGCGGTTGCGCCGGCACGGCCGCGACCGGCCATGGAACAGGCGCATGAGACCGGACGCAGCGCCCAGGTGCTTGCCGTGCCGGTGCGAGTCCAACCCGATGCACGGCACGATGCCATGCAGGCTGGCCAGGCACGCACGCCACTGCGCCCGACCGAGGAGGGAGATTTCTGGTTCGCCACCGTGCAGCAGTTGACGGCCTCCCAGGCCGTGACCGCGCTGGTGCGGGAGTTGGCGCTGCAGTCCGAACTGGTTGGTCGCGACACCGACCAATGGGTGCTCAGGGTCGAGCGCGAGGCCTTGCAGCAGGCCAGCGCCCGCGAGCGGCTTGCCGCGGCACTGCAGGCGGCTGGTCACGCGGTGCAACTGCTGGTCGAGATCGGTCGGGTAGGGGACAGCCCGGCACGCCGTCTGGAGGCCCTTGCGGCCGAACGCCAACTCGCTGCGGAGAAGCTGGTGTTCGAGAGCCCCTTCGTGCAGGCGATGATGCGCGACTTTGGGGCGAAAATCGTCGCTGGCAGCATTCGGCCACTCTGAGCATCTCTGGCCCCGCGCGCGGCGGCAGATGCACCTAGAGAAGGCGACGACTTGCGGGACGTATTCTTGAGAGCGAAAGGAAGATTGGCATGTTCAACAAAGGGCAGCTTGCCGGCCTGATGAAGCAGGCGCAGGCGATGCAGGACAACCTGAAGAAGGCGCAGGAGGAACTCGCCGCCGTCGAGGTCTCGGGTGAGTCCGGCGCCGGGCTGGTCAAGGTGGTGATGACCTGCAAGCACGACGTGCGCCGCGTCACCATCGATGCGAGCCTGCTCGCCGACGACAAGGAGATGCTGGAGGACCTGGTGGCGGCGGCGTTCAATGCCGCCGTGCGCAAGGCCGAGGAAACCAGCGCCGAGAAGATGGGCAAGCTCACTGCCGGCATGCCCGGCCTGCCCCCGGGCATGAAACTGCCGTTCTAGCGCACCGGAGCCGATCGGGCACGGTGCGCTCCAGCGGAGCGGGTGGCATGTCGGATTCGAATGCGCTCGATGGTCTGGTGCAGGCCCTGCGTCGCCTGCCCGGCGTGGGGGTGAAGTCGGCCTCGCGCATCGCCTACCACCTGTTGCAGCACGATCGCGCGGGGGCGCGCGGCCTGTCGGTGGCATTGGCGCACGCCTGCGATGCGGTGCGCCACTGTGAGCGTTGTCACACCTTCACCGAGGATGCGCTGTGCCACACCTGCCTGGACCCGCGGCGTGACGCGACTCGGCTGTGTGTCGTCGAGACGCCGGCGGACCAGTTCGCAGTGGAACGCACGGGCGCCTACCAGGGGCTGTATTTCGTCCTGATGGGCAAGCTCAGTCCACTGGACGGCATCGGGCCGCGTGATATCGGCCTGGGCAAGCTGTTCGAACGCGCCACGGACGGGATCGTGCAGGAGGTGATCCTGGCCACCAATTTCACGGCCGAAGGCGAAGCCACCGCGCACGTGATCAACCAGGGGTTGCGCGCGCGCGGCCTGCGCATCACCCGGCTGGCGCGCGGCGTGCCGGTGGGCAGCGAACTCGAATACGTGGACCTGGGCACGATCGCCCATGCACTGGCGGACCGGCGCCAGCCTGGTTGAGCCACCAAGGCGCGCATCGGACCTGCACCCGCGTGGCTGCGCCGCGTACCGGACCGGCGCCAGCGTGGCTGAGCTGGCGGTGCGCGCGCATCGGTGGCTCAAGCATGGCTGCGACGCGTATCGGGTCGGCGCCGGGCATTGGTGTTAACCCTTTCGGGTAGTTCCCGATGCGTTCCCGCCCCCGACCGCCTAAGCTTGGTGCGGCGGGGAAATCGGGGAGTTTGGCGTGCTGCACCGGTGGATCATTCGGCGTTCGTTCGTGCTGGGTGCGGCAGCGGCTGTGCTCCCGATCCGACTGGTGCGCGCACAGGCCCCGCACGCGCCGGAAAAGAGCCGCCTGCGCATCGCGGTGGGCATGCAGGCGGCATTCAGCAACCTGCCGCTGACGATCGCCGACCGGCTGGGCTACTTCACAGCCGAAGGCGTGGAGGTCGAGTTGCTCGACCTGGCGAACGCCCAGCGCGCGCAGCAGGCCGTCACGGAAGGGGCGGCGGACGTCGCGGCCTGTGCATTCGATGGCTTGTTCGAGGTGCAGGCGCGCAAGCATCCGTTGCGTGCCTTCGCATTGCTGAGCCGGGCGCCCCAGGTGGCGTTTGGCGTCGCGGCGCGCCACCAGCCAGCCATCAGGAGTGTGGCCGAGTTGCGCGGCCGCAAACTTGCCATCGCCGCGCCCGGAGCATCCGCCCGACTGGTGGCTGCGCTGGTGCTCGCGCGCGAGGGGCTCGCGCTCGACGACGTGCAACTCGTCGAGAGCGGCGGCATCGGGGCGACGCTGCTGGCGCTGCGCGCGGGCCAGGTGGATGCGGTGGTGCATACCGAGCCGGTGATTTCCCTGCTGGAGCAAAAAGGTGACATCGGGCTGGTTGCCGACACGCGCTCGCTCAAGGGTACGCAGCAATTGTTTGGGGGTCTGGTGCCGGCGACCACCTTGCTTGCCGCCGAGCAGTCGGTGCCGGTGCTGGCCAGCCGCCTGCAGGCTTCGACCAATGCCGTGGTGCGCGCACTCAAGTGGCTGCAGACCGCCGGGCCGAGCGACCTGATCAGGGCCGTTCCCGAGGCACACCTGCTTGGCGACCGCGGTTTGTACCTGGCGGCATTCACCAAGCTGCGCGAATCGATTGCCCTCGATGGCGTGATTCCCGAGGACGGTGTGAGGACCATGCTGCGCGCGTTGCAGCGGGTCGAGCCGGCTGTCCTGGCCGGCAAGGTCGAGCTGGAGCGGCTCTATACGAACGAATTCGCGCGCAAGGCGAAGGACAGGTTTCGCGCCTGAAATCCAAGCCCGACAGGCTTGCAGGCGCGACCGGCGCGGCACCGGCGCCGGTGACGAGCACAGTAGCGTGTGTTCTGCTGCCAGGAGAGCAAGACGCGAAAGGTCGTGGCGTTCAGTCGCGCGCCACCCTGATCGGCCTGCTCCGGGCCCGGGCTGCCGCCGGGCGGCTGGAGGCGGTGCGCACGGCGGAGGAGGCCGCGCGCGAGGGTGCCGCCAGGTACAGGGTGATGCGCTGGCCACGTTGCAAGGAGCCAGTGGCGGATAGCTTGTTCCATTCGGCGACGCTGCTCGCGGCCACCTTGTAGCGGCGTGCGAGGCTTGCCACCGAATCGTTCTTTCCGGCTTTCACGACCCGCCGCACCTGCAATTGCTGGCGCTCCAGCGAGATCTGGGCGTTGTCGGCCACCGCGCCCGCCACGTCTTCGCGTACCTGTGCCGAGCGGCGTACCAGCAAGGTCGAGCCTGCCTTGATCATCATGCCGGCAGGGATCTGGTTGATGCTGCGCAATTCCTCTTCGGTCATCCCGACCTTGCGCGCGACGTCCGCGCTGCGCATCGTGGCAGGCGCCTGCCAGGCGGTCCAGCTGGCGAGCTGGCGCTCCGCATTGGCCTGCAGGTTGACGCGAAACACCGATGCGTTGTCCCAGGGCAGCAGGATCTGCGGCGTGCCGGCGGCCAGGATGACCGGCTTGTGCACGGACGGGTTGAGCGCCTTGAAGTCGGACAGCGCGACGTCGGCCAGCCTGGCGGCCAATGCGACGTCGATGTCGCGCGTGATCTCGACGGTCTGGAAATACGGGTGGTTCTCGATCGGCGGCAGCGTTGCTCCCAGCGCGCGCGGGTCGAGCACGATGTTCTTGATGGCTTGCAGCTTGGGCACGTAGAGCTGCGTTTCGGCCGGCATCTTCAGCTCCGCGTAGCCGGTGCCCAGACCTGCCTTGCGGTTGCGCTCGATCGCGCGCGCGACGTTGCCTTCGCCCCAGTTGTACGCCGCCAGTGCCAGGTGCCAGTCACCGAACATGCCGTTGAGCTTCTGTAGGTAGTCCAGCGCCGCCCGGGTCGAGGCCAGCACATCGCGCCGGTCGTCGCGAAAGGCGTTCTGCTTGAGCTCGAAGTACTTGCCCGTGGCCGGCATGAACTGCCACATGCCCGCCGCCTTGGCGCTGGAGACCGCCTGCGGATTGAAGGCGCTTTCGACGAACGGCAACAGTGCCAGTTCGGTGGGCATGCCCCGCAGTTCCAGCTCCTCCACGATGTGGAACAGGTATTTGCTCGAACGTTCGGTCATGCGCTCGATGTAGTCCGGGCGATTCGCGTACCAGCGCTCGCGCTCCCGCACCAGGTCGCTGTCCAGGGTGGGCATCGCGTAGCCGCGGCGTATGCGCTCCCACAGGTCGGCCGGCGGAGTGAGCATGGCAACCGGAAGTGGCCGGGTCTCGTTGGCCGACAGCGGCTGCAAGGGCCCGCTCGGGAATACCCTGGCGCCGTCGCCGGCCGGTTCGCGTGCGGCGGTGCGTGTGGACGGGACCGACGCAGCCGATGTCGATGTCGATGTCGATGTAGATTTCGGGGTCGGGGTCGGGGTCGATGTCGCGAGACCGGCGGTGCTGCCGCCCTGCGTTCCGGACAGCGGCGTGGGTGCGGTTGCGGCACAGCCGGCGAGGATGATCGCCGTTGTCGCGAGCACGAGTCGGCCGTAGATCGTCATGGGTTGCTTCCTGCTGTGGTGTCGTGCCGCTACCGGTGCGCCAGTGCGGCGCGGGCGGGCGCCGGGCACCCGCGAGACAATCGACGTGAATAGAATGAAACCGTGCGGTAGTCCTGACAGCCTGATGGACGTCCAATCCGTCCGGGCCATCGCGTCGGCTCCGGTGCCTGTGCTGCGGCATCTTTCAGCGGGTACATTTCCCGGGTTGCCGTGGCGCAGCGCGATGGAAACGGACTCACGTTCATGGAGCGCGAAATTATAGGTTTGCAGGACTGGTTCCAGACCGCACGCGGCCACTACCTGCTCGAATGGGAGCGCCAGCAACTGGACCAGGCGGTGGCCGACATTTTCGGATTCCATGCCTTGCAACTCGGCTTGCCTGCACTGCAGGCGTTGCGCACCAACCGCATGCCGCACCGTTGGCTGGCCTGCGACACGCAGGCCAGCACTTGTGACGACGCCCGCCCGGAACCGGCGCACGGTAGCACGGTGCCAGGCGATGGTCAAGCCGGCGCCGCTGCCCCGGGGCCGGCCCTGGTGTGTGATTTCGCGGCGCTTCCGTTCGCGGCCAACAGTCTGGACCTGGTGGTGCTGCCCCACACGCTGGAGCTCCATCCCGATCCGCACGCGACCTTGCGCGAGGTCGAGCGCGTGCTGGTGCCCGAGGGGCGGGTGGTGATCCTCGGCATCAATCCGCTCAGCCTGTGGGGCTTGCGCCAGCGGCGTGCGCATCTGTTTCGCCCGCTCGGGCTGGGCGACTGGTACCTGCCGCAGCAAGGCGAGTTCATCGCGTACTGGCGCGTGCGCGACTGGCTGGGCCTGCTCGGATTCGAAGTCGAGTCCGGCCGCTTCGGCTGCTATCGGCCGGCAGTGAGCGATGCGCGCTGGCTCGAACGCTTCCAGTGGATGGACCGGGCCGGCGCACGCTGGTGGCCGATCTTCGGTGCGGTCTACTTCCTGGTTGCGGCCAAGCGGGTGCGCGGCATGCGCCTGCTCGGGCCGGCCTGGAAGTCGGCCAGGGCACGCGGCAGCGCCCCAGTGTCGATCGCCAACCGCGGGAGCCCGCGCGCGCAGACGGGCCCTGCTGAGCGCTGCACCATGCGGCGCGGGGCAGGCACGTGAAACCGGGCACGATCCAGATCTACACCGATGGCGCCTGCAAGGGCAATCCAGGCCCCGGCGGGTGGGGGGTCCTGTTGCGCTACGGGGACATGGAGAAGGAACTCTTCGGCGGGGAGGCCTCGACCACCAACAACCGGATGGAGTTGCTCGCCGTGATCGAGGCTCTGGCTGCGCTGCGCCGTCCGTGCGAGGTCGACCTGTACCTGGACAGCGAGTACGTGCGCAAAGGCATCACCGAATGGCTTCCCGCCTGGAAGGCGCGCGGCTGGCGTACCGCGTCCAGGCAGCCGGTGAAGAACGTCGATCTCTGGCAGCGCCTGGATGCGGCGGTCGCGACGTCCGGGCACCGGATCGCGTGGCGCTGGGTCCGGGGTCACTCGGGAGATCCGGGCAACGAACGCGCCGATCTGCTCGCCAACCGCGGCGTCGAGCTGGCCCGTGCCGGACGCAGTGGCGGCGCTGCGACACCGCGCGAACGATAATTGCCAACTTTACCGGCCGGATAACTGCGTGCAGACCGGCACTGGTACATTCGCGGGCGCACCGTCCCGCACTCAAAAAATCAACAGCGACGCATCCTCCCATGGCTTCACGGGCTCTCTATCCGATCGTCGCCGTCATTGGCATCGCCGCGGCGTCTGCCGGTGCATGGTGGTACCAGACGCGCCTGCAAGGCGCGACCGGGGTCACGCCACAGGCGGACGCCGCACGGCCGGCTGGCGCGACGGGGACGGCGGGGGCTCCGGCCGCGGCCAGTTCGGCGCCACGCGCGGCCGGAGTCGAAGTTGCCAAGGTGGAACGTGCGCGCCTGCAGGACGACGCGCAGTCGGTCGGCAGCCTGCGCTCACGCCAGAGCGTGATGCTCAAGCCGGAGGTGGCCGGGCGGGTGCGCGAACTCGGCTTTGCCGACGGTGCGCGCGTGCGCAGGGGGCAGGTGCTGGTGCAACTGGATGACACGCTGCAGCGCGCCGAGATCAGGCAGTCGATGGCGCAGGTGTCGATCGCCCAGGCCAACTTCAAGCGCAACCAGGAACTGGTGGCGCAGAGTTTCGTCACCCAGCGCGTGCTCGACGAGAGCGCGGCCAACTTGCAGGTCGCCGAGGCGCAACTTGCACTGTCGTGCGCACGCTGGTCGCGCATGGCGATCGTTGCGCCCTTCGATGGGGTGGTCGGCATCCGCAACGTGAACCTGGGCGACTACGTCAAGGATGGTGCCGAACTGGTGAACCTGGAGGACGTCAGCAGCATGTACGTGGACTTCCGGCTGCCCGAGCGCTTCCAGTCCAGGTTGCAGCCGCGCCAGCGGGTGCAGTTGCAGCTCGATGCGTTCCCGGGTCGGGTGTTCAACGCCAGCGTCGAGGCGATCGATCCGCTGCTCGATGTCAACGGCCGCTCGGTCGGTGTGCGCGCGATCCTGCCCAACACCATGGGCGAAGCGGCGCAGCAGGGTGGCGCGCGGCCCGGCGGCGGTGCGGGCGCGCGGCCGGGGGGCGGTGTCGGGGGAGGCGGTGGTGGTACCGGGGCAGGCAGTGCGGCCG
>JBDHRZ010000092.1:0-8778 GCA_039807845.1 Rhodoferax sp. | reverse complement strand
GATGCTGCGCATGCTGCCGCTTGCCCTCTTCGGCCTGGCCTTTGGCGCCATGGCGGCGCGCGTCCCGCGCCGCAGCGGCCTGCTCACGACGCAGGCAGTGCTCTGCACGACGGCGCTGGCCCTGCTCGCATCCTCCTCGCTCGGAAGCGTCCACGTGTGGCAGTTGGCCGTGGCGAGCTTCATCAGCGGCCTTGCCTGGGCCACCGACATGCCGATGCGCCGCGCCCTGATCGGTGACATCGCCGGCCCGACCCGGATGGCACACGCGATGTCGCTCGACACGCTGGCCGCCAACGGCTGCAAGCTCGCGGGCCCGGTGCTCGGCGGCGTGCTGCTCACCCATGGCGGCATGCCGGCGGTGTTCCTGTGCACCGGACTCCTGTACGCGCTCGGACTTGCTGCGCTGGTCGGGCTCACCGATCGCGCCGCGCAATCCGCGCCGCGCAAGACCACGCTGCGCTCCCTGTTGCTCGGCGGGCTCCAGGCGGCGCGTGCGTCCCCGCGGCTGCTGGCCACCCTGTGGGTCACGGTCCTGTTCAACCTGTTCGCCTGGCCGGTCCTGAGCATGGTCCCGGTGATCGGGCAGGAGCGCCTGCAGTTGAGTCCGCAAGGCATCGGCCTGCTCGCGAGCATGGACGGCGTCGGCTCGCTGATCGGCTCGCTGGCGCTGGCCGTGCTGGCCGGCCGGCTCGCGCATGGTCACGTGTACGTCGCCTCCGTGCTGTCGTTTCTGGTGCTGCAGATCGTGTTCGCATCGAGCACGCATGCGCTCTTCACCGGGGCCGCGCTGCTGATGCTCGGATTCGTCCAGTCGGGCTTCGCCGTGATGCAATCCACGCTCGCGTACCTGTGCGCGCCGCCGGATCGGCGCCCGGAGGCGATGGGACTGATGACGATGTGCATCGGCGCGTCGCCCGTCGGTTTCCTGGCCGTGGGCTGGCTCAGCCAGTGGCTCGGCGCACCGCTGGCCACCGTGATCTGCGCCCTGTGCGGCCTCGCCAGCGCGGCGCTCACCTGGCCGCTGTGGCGCACGCTGCTGCGCCGCGACGCACACGTGTCGAGCACGTGAAGGGTTGCGACACCAACGCGCGGTGCGAGGAATTCACGCTACCGCGCCGCACGGATCGCCTCGGCGTCGAGGTGGGACTTGCTGCGATGGGTCGAGTCGGCGAGGCGATCGCGGCGGCCCTCGACCACGCGGCCCATCGTCACGCGCCCCGTGGATGAAGGCTCTGCCAGGCGGAGAATTCGAGCGGGCGAATGCCGAACCGTACCGCATTGCCCGCATGCAACGAAGCAAACTCCGCCAGCACCAACCTGGCGAAGTCGCCTTGCTCCGCCAGCGGCACCGCGGACGGGATCCTGTCGTGCACGATTTGTTCCGTGGCCGCCTCACCGTGCCGCACGATGGCCGCGATCACTTCGGCAAGCGCCTGCCGGTGACGCAAGCGAAAGAGGTCTGGCGGCACCAGGTTCTGCGTGACGGCGAGGTACTGCTGGCATGAGCGCTCGTATGCCCACACGAACACGTCGCGCAACAATTCCACGCGGTTGAGTTCGTACACCCCCAGCATGGCGTCCACATAGGCTTGCTGCGGCACATCGATGAACGACAACGGACAGAGGTTGTGCCGGATGAACGGGATGTTGGCCGCCAGCCGCGACACACGCTTGTTCACGTCCTCGAACGGTTGCAGATACGGCAGGTGCACCATCAGGAAGAAGGCCTGCTCGAACGGGTCCGTGATCGCTGCGGCCGTCTGCACCACGATGCCAAACAACTCTTCCAGCCGCTGGGGCAGTGCGATGGGCCGATACACGCTGCCGCCGATCTCCACGGCGCGACGACGGATGCGGCCGACCGCCGCAGGGTCCGCCATCAGGCCGTCCGACAGGAACGCATGCAGGGCAATCACGGTGTCGGTCTGCACCCGGGCACGCTCAGGGGTGAGCACCAGATATTCGATGGCGTGCTTGTGGTTGAGGATCATCTGCGTCTCGAGTGCATCCCTGCCCTCGGCGGCCTGCCCGTACTCGATCAACCGCGCGGTGTCCAGACGACTGTACGTATTCCCTTCCAGCTGCGAGGAGGCCCACGACAGGTCGATCAGCAACCGGTTCAGGATGTCCCGGGCGAAGGTGCCAGCCGGTGCCTGGTCCGCTGGCGAGCGACCCAGGGCATGCAACTGCTCGCGCAAGTCCTGCGACAGATAGGGCGTGCGGTTGGGATGGTATTGCTCGAGGAACTCCGATCGATAACCGACCGGGCTGCGCAGGTGGCGCGGTTGGGATACGTAAGCGCGAATGTCCGCCCCGTGCGCAGAGACGGGGACATAGTCCTGCGCAGGGGCCTGCATCAAGGTCTGCGCAGGGGTGCGCGCGGCGGCACCGGCAGGTTCTGGCCGGCGCCGGTAGCGGGTCGCGCGCCTTCGCCCCAGCATCTCGATGCGCTCCTGCCCGACCAGCAACCCCAGCCGCCGCTGCAAGGTGCGGCGCTGGTACGTGTCACCCAGCCGGTGCAGGATGGTGTCGATGCCCATGCCCGCAGGCTCGCTTCCGATCAGTTCGGCCAGCATGTCCAGTTCTCGTTGTGGCGTGATGCGTGGCATGGTTGAAGCTCGGTGGGCGAGAAGAACGCAATTGCGACAAGTAACATGGCGCATAAAATTTTATACGACAAATAAACTGGCACAATGCCGAAATCATGCGACACGAAAGGTCGCCGACGAATTCCGTCAAACGAACCACGCATCGTGCGCCGTCGGGAAACGACAGCAAGGGCTTCCCGCCACGGCGCGGCGGCCGAGGGCCGCCTGCACTGGCAGGCCGTCGACGTCGGCCATGGCGTGTTCGGCCCGATCGACGCGCCGCAGGTACTCGATGAACTGCTGGACGCGTGGCAAGTTCCGGCGCCGTGCATGCGGGCGGCGTGGGCAAACTCCAACACGAGACAAGGTCCGGTCGTTTCACCCGCACCGCTCCTCAACAGCGGTGCGGCACCCGCACATGTGCAATTCATGCGCATAGAATGCGCATGAACCGGGTGTTCGAGGGCCACGAGCATGTACGACGCCACTGCCCGCAAACGAGCAGTCAATCTCACCGTCAACGAGGACTTGCTGGCGCAGGCACGCGGCCTGACCGATAACCTCTCGAGCGTCGTCGAAACGCTGCTGGCCGACTACGTGGCGCAGCAGCAGCAAGCCCGCAATGCCCGCGCGCGGGAATGCCGCAAGGCGGCCGCCGCGTGGAACCGTTTCAACGAAGGGCACGGCTCATTCGCCGACGACTATTCGCCGTTGTAAATGGCACAGTTCGACGTCCACGCCAATATGGGACCGAACCGCGAGGCGATCCCGTTCGTCGTGGTGATCCAGTCCGCCCTGTACGACGACTATCGCCGGCGCGTCGTGGTGCCACTGGTGCGCAAATCAGCAGTCGAACCGCCAGGCCGTGCGCGCTTCAACCCCGGCTTCCGGATCAAGGGTCTCACCGTGGTGCTGCATCCGCTGGAGATCGCATCCGTCCCGCGGGATCGCCTGGGCGAGCCGGTTGCGTCACTCGCGTCAGATGGCCAGCGCATCGTGGACGCGCTGGACGAACTGCTGACGCGATCCTGGGGCTGACACGGATCGAGGTCAGGGGCCACCCGGCCCGGACCCCGATGGCCAACCAAATTCCCCCGTCTGTAGCCACCGCCCGAGGAGTTCGTCACGGCCTGCAGTGGCGATCTGCGCTTGATATGCGCCTGGCCATCGACGAGGTGATCCAAGCTCCGTTGCAGATTCGGGTCAGCGGCCACACCGCGCCGGCAGGTGGAGGAAGAGCAACCGCGTATCTCGGCAGAGGTGCCGTCACTGGGCGGTGTTCAGCGATGGTCACCCGAGTTCGACACTTCCTGCGACTGACGAGGCAGCGACGCAACATCGCGGACGCAGTGGCGATGCAAGGTGCGGCGGACATCGAGTTCGCGCCGCCGCGCGTGACCATTGGAGCCCAGCCAGCCGATCTCTCATGAGCGATGAGCGCGACGCGCTGATCGCGGCCACGGCACTGGTGCACGGTATGGCGGTGGTCACGCGCAACGTGGTCGATTTCAAGCCGACGGGAGTGACCATCGTCAATCACTGGGGGCCGTCGCCGTAACAGCAGATCTCTACGAGCGCACGGCGGGCCATCGTCACGCGCCGCGTGGATGAAGGCTCTGCCACCCTTGCTCGAACCGATCGCAAAGCTCATCATCGCTGGTGAACGGCTCCGGCGTGATGACACCCATGCAATACCGATGCGAATGCCCGCAAAACGGAGTGCGCGTCAAGCGCTGACTGAGCGCTTGACGCGTGACGGCGACATGCTCGATGCCGAGACAGACCCTGTAAGCGATGGCCTGCCGGTTCGCAATGAATGAGCCACCATGGCGCCGCCGCCCCCCACAAATTGCGGCAAGCCGAGTCAGCCTCCGCCTGCCTGTCGCCAATCTGCCGCGTGACCCGTCACCGCGCAGCGGCCCTCACTCCCCATCATCTGCCTCCCGATTGCCTCCGCCTTGACCAGCGCCCCAGTAATCCGGCATCCGCGGCCGCATTCGGCAGCAGTTGCTTGCGGACGGTGATCCGCACTTTCGGGTTGGCGGCGCCCATGGCCCGCACGGGCCCTGCAGGATGGTGTCTCACTCCGGTGCAGCCAGGGGCTCGATCGCATCGAGCGCGGTCCCCAGCGCCATACGCGCGGTATCGGCATCGTACAGGCTTTGCAGGTTGAGCCAGAACTCGACCGAAGTGCCAAGGAAACGCGCCAGCCGCAGCGCAGTGTCGGCGGTAATGGAGCGGCCATTCTTGATGATGGCGGCGATACGGGTCTGCGGCACATGGATGGACTGTGCCAGGCGGTACTGCGTGATACCCAACGGATCGAGAAACTCGCTGGCGAGGATTTCGCCGGGGGTGGGTAGGGCAGGTGTCCTGCTCATACTGCTCTGCATTGCTGGGTCAGTGGCAATCGACGATCGCGAGCCTGGGTCTCAGGGCATTTGCAAGACTGGATAGCCACGAGCTACGACAGTAGCGCTTCACGTTCGCAACGACAAGCGTTGCCGCTCATGGATGGCTGCCCTCACCCCCCGTCAGCGGCCTGCCGATCGCCTCCGCCCGGACCACCGCCTCCAGCAGCCCGGCGTCGCTGCTGGCGTTGGGCAGCAACTGCTTGCGGATGGTGAGCTGCACTTCGGGGTTGACGGCGCCCATGGCCAGCGCGGCGGCGGTGGCGGCCTGGCGCGCCAGCGCGAGGGCGGCGTCGATCGCGGCGGCCGGATCGTGGAACGGGCGTGCGCCGAGCGCCGAGTGCAGGATGAACAGGCCGCTGCCGTCGCCGTCGATGCGCACCGTGACCGCCTGCGCGACGACGCCGGTGGCCGCGCCGACCGCGTTGGCCACGTCGCCGTGGGGCACGAACACCATCTGACAGCCCAGGCGGCGGCCGACTTCGGGGTAGTACACGTCCACCGGGCCGCCCACGGCCACCACCGGCAGCGTGGGGCTGACGCTCACGCGCGCCAGCCCGAGCACGGCCTCGCCCGCGCACACCGCGCGCACCAGCTTGTCGTCCGCGAGCGGCTCGCCGATCGCGGTGTCGAGGATCGCGCGCGCGCTCAGGCGCACCGTCTCGCTCCAGATCTCCTGCGCGAACTGGCGCGTGCGCTCAGGCGTGGGCGCCTTCATGTCGCGCAGCCGGCAGGCCAGTTGCGCGGCCAGCAGGGCTGCCGGCGCCGACCAGTTGTGCTGCAGGCCGAGCACGTGCGCGGCGTCCGAGGGCGTGAGGCCGGCGATCTGCACCAGGCCCTTGCGCCGCAGCGACAGCACCAGCCGCTGCGCGCCGAACGAGCGCGCCAGCGTGCGCATGGACTGGGGCTGGGTGCCGATCCGCTGCAGCATCTCGGCCTCGCGCTCGCTCAGCTCGGCGCGGCGCGCAGCCGCGCCCGCACCGAAGGGCAGCAGCACGAAGCGCCCGTGCAGCGAAGACGCGCCGTCGACGTCGGCCAGGTCCGCTTCGAGCAGTTCGATGATCCGCTGCGGGAAGCGCTGGCCCAGCAGCGCCACCGGCACCACGCGCTGCGGTCCGATCGCGATGCGGCCGTGCGCGCCGAGATGCACTTCGCTGTCGCCGCCCAGGCCGATGGTGTGCACGTCGATCGCGCGCACCATGGTGCGCCAGCCGCCCACCTGCGCGCCCTGCGCGTGCACCAGCGGCCGGCCGTCCTGCAGCACCGCCAGGTCGGTGGTGGTGCCGCCCATGTCCGAGAGGATGAAGCTGTGCAGCCCGGAGAGCCACTGCGCGCCCACCACGCTGGCCGCCGGGCCGGAGAGCACGGTCTCGATCGGGCGCATCGCCACCGTCTCGGCCAGCGCCAGGCTGCCGTCGCCCCTGACGATCATCAACGGGCACTGGATGCGCCACTGCGCCATGGCGCGCTGCACCGCCTCGATGAGCATGCTCACGCGCGCGATCAGCCGCGCGTTGAGCGTGGCGGTGAGCGCACGGCGCGGCGCATCGAGCGCGCTGGAGAGTTCGCTGGAGAGCGTGACCGGCTTGCCGGTGAGCGCCACGATGCGCGCGCGCACCGCCTGTTCGTGCTCCGGGTTGCGCACCGCGAAGGTGGAGGCGACGGCAAACGCATCCACCTGGGGCGCCACCGCCACCAGCGCCTGCTGCAGCGCCGCCAGGTCGAGCGGCTGCACCGGCGCGCCACCGTGGTCGTGCCCGCCCGCGATGCGGATCAGCGGCAGGCCGGGGAAGGCCTGCACGATGCCGGTGCGCTCGGCCATGCGGTCGTCGAACCCGACCAGCACCACCGCCACCGGGCTGCCATGGCCTTCGACCACCGCGTTGGTCGCCAGCGTGGTGGAGACCGACACCAGCGCGATGTCCTGCGGCGACAGGCCCTGCGGCAACTGCGTCACCGCCAGCTCGATCGCCTCGGTGACACCGATCGCGAGGTCGCCCCTGGTGGTGATGGCCTTGGCATGCGCCAGCACGCGCCGGCCCTGCGCCTCGATGATGGCCGCGTCCGTATAAGTGCCGCCGGTATCGACGCCGATGTGGTAGGTGGTGGTCATGCGAAAGGCAGCGCGGTGTTGGGGTGCGGCAGGAGACGCCTGCGTCGCATTGTCCGGCTTTGCGGATGGCCCTTCGGGGCGGCCGGCATGGATGCGCCTGCGCAGGCAGCCTGGCACCGAAGACCCGCTGGAGCACCGGCTCCGAGGGACAATCCGACGGCGGGTCGGCGTAGCGCCGGCGCGCCACCATCCGGAACACATCCATGAGCTATCACCCATTCGCCGACCTGATCGGCCTGCGCATCGACGAATACGCGCATGGCGAAAGCCGCGGCTCGATCACGCTGCAGGAAAAACACCTCAACCCGAACGGCGTGGTGCACGGCGCGGTGGTGTACGCGCTGGCCGACGTCGGCATGGGCCGGGCGCTGCAGGCCGTGCTGGGCCGGGAGGCGATCTGCGCCACGGTGGAGATCAAGATCAACTACTTCAAGTCGGCCCGCACGGGCGAGCTGACCTGCAACAGCACGCTGGTGCACCGCGGCCGGACGCTGGCCAACCTGGATTCGGTGGTGTACTGCGACGGCGTGCTGATCGCCAAGGCGAACGGCACCTTCGCGATCATCCAGCCCAGGCCGTCGCAGGTGACGCCCGGGTCATTCAGCGACGCGGCCTCGCCGCAGCCAGCGCCGGCCCGCTCGACAGGCCGATCGCCAGCAGGATGACGCCACCACCCCAGAACACCGAGCCCGCCGGCACCTCGCCGTGCACGAGCCAGACCCACAGCGGGTTGAGCACCGTGTCGGCCATGGTCACCAGCACCATCTGCACCGCGCCCACATGGCGCGCGCCGCGCATGTAGAGCACGGCCGGCAGCGCGAGCTGGATGCAGCCCATGAACAGCAGCAGCGCGCTGGCGCGCCAGGGCAGCGGCTGCATCCCGACGCTCAGCAGCACCAGCACGCACACGCCCAGGCCGCCCAGCACCATGGCCGGCTCCATCGGCACCGCGCGGTAGCGCCGCAGGGCGACGGTCTGGCCGGCGAAGCACAGCGCGTAGGCCAGCGAGGCCAGCACGCCGCCCAGGCTGCCGACGCTGGCGGCCGCGCTCTCGCCGAGTGCGATCAGCACCACCCCGACGATGGCCAGCAGCACCGCCGCATGGAACAGGGCGCTGGTGCGCTCGCCCAGCCAGATGCGCGCGAGCACCGCGGCAAAGATGCCCGAGGTGGCGCCGATGCACGACACCGCAGCGACGCTGCCCGTCTGCAGCGCCAGGATGTAGAGCGTCGAGCCGGCGGCGAAGAAGCCGCCGGCGAGCACGATCGCGCCGGGATCCGAGCGCGTGAACAGCGCGATCGCGCCCAGCCGGTAGCGCCACGCCATCCAGGCCAGCAGCGCCACCCCCATGCCCAGGCCACGGGTGGCGTTGAAGGTCCACGGATCGACCTGCGGCAGCCAGCGCGTGAAAACGCCGCTCAGGCTCCAGAAGAAGGTGGCCAGCGCCACCAGCAGCAGCCCGTGCGAAGCGTCGTCACGCATGAGTCGGTGCACGTGCGCACGCGTGGCCGGCAATGGCGGCGTCTGCGGGTGCTCGTTGCATACACCGCTGCGCGCGACGCCCTCGTACCGTATGCCCGCCTGCCGGGTGGTCTGCTGCCGTTCGGCCTGGAGGCGGTTTGCGGCTTCAGTCGCCGTCGCCGTCGCCGCCGCTGCCGGCGGCGCC
>JBDHRZ010000091.1:0-8780 GCA_039807845.1 Rhodoferax sp. | reverse complement strand
AGCCGACGCGCGCATCGCGCTCACCGGCACGCCGGTGGAGAACCGCCTGTCCGATCTGTGGTCGATCTTCGACTTCACCCACCCGGGGCTGCTCGGCTCGCAGCGCGTGTTCGCCAATTTCACGAAACGCCTGGCCGAGTCCGGCCATTACGGGCCATTGCGCACGCTGGTGGCGCCCTACATCCTGCGCCGGCTCAAGTCCGACAAGCGCATCATCTCCGACCTGCCGGACAAGACCGAGGTGACCGCCTGGTGCACGCTCTCCACGGTGCAGGCGGCGCACTACCAGCAGGCCGTGCAGGCGCTGGTGGAGGCGCTGGAGACTGCCGAGGGCATCGCGCGCAAGGGGCTGGTGCTGGCCTGGCTGATGCGCTTCAAGCAGATCTGCAACCATCCCTCGCAATGGCTGGGCGACGGCGGCTGGCAGCCGCAGGACAGCGGCAAGTTCGCCCGCCTGCGCGAGATCGCCGAAACCATCGCGGCCCGGCAGGAGAAACTGCTCGTCTTCACGCAGTTCCAGGAGACCACCGCGCCGCTGGCGGCATTCCTGGGCGGCGTGTTCGGCCGCGAGGGCCTGGTGCTGCACGGCGGCACGCCGGTGGGCAAACGGCGCGAGTTGGTGCAGCACTTCCAGCAGGATGCACGCGTGCCCTTCTTCGTGCTGTCGATCAAGGCCGGCGGCACGGGGCTCAACCTCACGGCGGCCTCGCACGTGGTGCATTTCGACCGCTGGTGGAACCCGGCGGTGGAGAATCAGGCCACCGACCGCGCCTACCGCATCGGCCAGCACCGCAACGTGCTGGTACACAAGTTCGTCTGCCGCGGCACCATCGAGGAACGCATCGACGAGCTGATCCGCGCCAAGCACAAGCTCGTGGCCGAGGTGGTGGAAGGCGCTGGCGAAATGAACCTCACCGAGTTGAGCGACCGCGAACTGCTCGACCTGGTGAAACTCGACATCCATGCAATGGAGGAGTGAACGTGGGCTACTGGGGATGGAAACCGTACGTGCCGGTCGCGCTGCGCCGCGAGCGCGCGCAGAAGGCGGCGCGCAAGGCAATCGCGGCAGGCAAGGGTCACGAACCGGTCGTCGTCCAGGGGCGCTCGATCGCGCGCAGCTTCTGGGGCAAGGCCTGGTGCGACAACCTGGAAGCCTACAGCGACCACGCGAACCGCCTGCCCAGGGGACGCTCCTACGTGCGCAACGGCTCCGTGATCGACCTGAAGATCGCCCCCGGCAAGGTGATCGCACAGGTGATGGGCTCGACGCTCTACCAGACCGAGATCTCCATTGCGCCGGTGCCGGCGGCGCGCTGGCAGGCACTGGTGCAGGAGTGCACCGGCTCGATCGCCACGCTGGTGGAACTCCTGCAGGGCCGGTTCTCGGCACCGGTGATGCAACGCATCTGCGCGCCGAAGACCGGCCTGTTCCCCGCGCCGGGCGAGATCAAGCTGGGCTGTTCCTGCCCGGACTGGGCCAGCATGTGCAAGCACGTGGCCGCGGTGCTCTACGGCGTGGGCGCGCGGCTCGATGAAAAGCCCGATCTGCTGTTCGTGCTGCGCCAGGTGGACGCCAACGACCTGCTGAGCGCCCAGGCGGTCGAAATCCCGAAGGCGAAGAAGGCTCCGGCCAAGGCCAGGGTGCTCGACGAGAGCGCGCTGGCCGATGTGTTCGGCATCGAGCTGGCGACCAGTGCTGTTCCGACCGTCACGCCGGTCGGCGGGGAAGATGCGCCACCGCCCAAGACAAGCGGCAAGGCAGCGGCGACACCCGGGCGGAAAAAGTCGGCGACCAAAGGCGCGGCAACAGACGTGAAGCCGTCCAGGTCCAGGATCAGCAGCAAGCCCAGCGCCAACACTCGCGCCCGGACAAACGCCGGTGCCGGCACGAAACCCTCCGCCAAGGCGCGCAAGATTGCAACTGCGAAGGCAGTCCGGAAGACCATCGTGAAAACCGCTGCCAGGCCGACTAAAATCTGACCATTCTGGTTATATTGGAGACACCATGCGAGCCTGGCAAATTCAGGAGGCAAAAGCCCACCTGTCCGAACTGGTCCGGGAAGCCGAACACGGCGGCCCGCAGGCCATCACCTGGCATGGTCGGGAAGTGGCCGTGGTGCTGTCCAAGGCCGAGTACGAGCGCCTCACCGGCGCCGGGCAGTCGCTGGTCGAATTCATTCGCCATTCACCGCTGTTTGGCACAGACGACATCGATCTCCGCCGTGGCGCCAGCCTCACCCGGGACGTGGCGTTGTGAACGCCGCACAGCCTCCCGGAAAGTGCTCTGCCCCGCAGTGCGCCGGGCGCTGGGAAGTTCTGTGAAGCACCTCATCGACACCAACGTGCTGTCGGAACTTCGACGACGCGACCCGAACCGCAATGTCGTGCGCTGGGTGGCCGAGCGACCGGCGACCACGCTGTACCTGTCCGTCCTGACGCTGGGAGAGTTGCGCAAGGGCGTCGAAGGCTTGCCCGAGGGGGACCGAAAGCGCCGCCTGCTCGACTGGCTGGAGGTCGAACTCCCCGCGTACTTTGCCGGCCGCGTCCTGCCAGTGGATGCCAGCGTGGCAGATCGATGGGGACGATTGCTCGCCCAGGCTGGCCGGCCGGTACCAGCCATCGACAGCCTGCTCGCTGCGACCGCGCTGGTACACGGGCTGACGCTGGTCACGCGCAATCGGCGGGATTTTCAGCACCCGGAGCTGACGGTTCTCGATCCTTGGACAGTCTGACCGGTTCCCGTTGACGCACACGATCGCTCGACAACCCCATCATCGCGCGCTACCCGATCACCGAGGGCGACACCGTGCCAGCACGCGAAGAATTGGCGCTGACACTGCCGAGCACCGACGCAGTGCCCGACAACCAGCGCAGCGTCACCGTCTCGACAACAGGCCGGCCGACATGGATACGATTGGGAACCGAGTGCCAACGATGATGCTGCCCGACCACACCACCCTTGCCAGCCTGCGCGAGCGCCACCCGGCCTGGCGGCTGCTGGCGTCGGCGCACGCGCCGTTGGTGGCAAGCTTCCTGCACCGCGTGTTCGTGGCACCGAACGTGCGCACGATGAGCGAGGCCGATCTCGCGGAGGCGCTGGAAGACGAACTGTTCGCGCTGCGCGAACAACTCGGGCCGCAAGCCTACCCCAGGAGTGCGCTGGAGTACCTCAACGAATGGGCCGCGCCCGAACGGGGCTGGCTGCGCAAGTTCTACAAGCCGGGTACGGACGAGGCGCAGTTCGACTTGACGCCGGCCACCGAGAAGGCCATCGCCTGGCTGCTCTCGCTCAGCGCGCGCCCCTTCGTCGGCACCGAGTCGCGCCTGCGCACGCTGTTTGCGTTGCTCGAGCAGATCAGCGGTGGCACCGAGGCCGACCCGGTGAAACGGATGGACGAACTGCGCAGCAAGCGCGACGCACTGGACGCCGAGATCGCCCGCGTGCTGGCGGGCGACGTGCCGCTGCTCGACGACACGGCGGTGAAGGAGCGCTTTCAGCAATTCCAGCAACTGGCGCGCGAGCTGCTGGCCGACTTTCGCGAGGTGGAGCACAACTTTCGCCAGCTCGACCGCAAGGTGCGCGAGAAGATCGCGCTGTGGGAGGGTGCCAAGGGCGCGCTGCTCGACGAAATCATGGGCGAGCGCGATGCCATCGGCGACTCGGACCAGGGCCGCAGCTTTCGCGCGTTCTGGGACTTCCTCATGTCGAGCCGCCGCCAGGAAGAGCTCTCCGAGCGGCTGGAGCGGGTGCTCGCGCTGCCGGCCGTCGTGGCGCTCGCGCCCGAGCCGCGCACACGGCGCGTGCACCACGACTGGCTGGAGGCCGGCGAGCACACGCAGCGCACCGTGGCCCAGCTGTCGCAGCAGTTGCGCCGCTTCCTGGACGATCGGGCCTTCCTTGAGAACCGCCGCATCCTCGATCTGCTGCACGGCATCGAAAGCAAGGCGCTCGGCCTGCGCGTGGCCATGCCCACCGGCACGGTGATGCGCATCGACGCAATGGGCGCGGACATCGAACTGCCGCTCGAGCGTCCGCTGTTCGCCCTCGGTGTGAAGGCGCGCCTGGCCGACCTGGCGCTCGCGGCGGGTGACGACGACATCGACACGGCACGCCTGTTCGACCAGATCGTGGTGGACAAGGCGCGCCTGCGCACGGCGGTACAGCATGCGCTGCGCCACCAGCCGCAGATCACGCTGCGCGCACTGGTGCAGGCCGAGCCCTTGCAGCAGGGGCTGGCCGAACTCATCGCCTACCTGGAACTGGCCCATGCCGGGGGCAGCACCGGCACTGATGGGCTGCGCGCACTCGTGGACGAAAGCGTGGGCGAGCCGATTGCCTGGCAGGGATGCGATGCAGCGGGCGCAGCGGTGACGCGCATGGCCCACCTGCCGCGCGTGATCTTCACGCGCTGAAGGCAAACCGGAAAAGGAGAAACGTGGACGACGCACTGCACGAAGACCAGCCGGACGCGGTAACGCCGGTGCCAGAACTCTCGCAGCTGATGGTGCTCCTGCTCAAGGGCGTGCTCTATCGCGACGACGACGAACGCCTGTGGGCGAGCCTGCTGCGCCTGCAGGCGCGGGTGCGCGAGCAGGCCGCGGTGCTGCTGCTGGACCTGGTGCTCGACGAAGCAGAGGGCTACGCGTACCTCAAGGGACGTGCGGATGCGGACGAAGCCGAGGCTGCGCCGCGCCTGCCGCGACTCATCGCACGCCGGGCGCTCTCCTACCCGGTGAGCCTGCTGCTCGCGTTGCTGCGCAAGCGCATGGCGGAATTCGACGCCGGCGGCGGCGACACCCGGCTGGTGCTCTCGCGCGACGAGCTCGCAGAGCTGATGCGCGTGTTCCTGCCCGACGGCACGAACGAGGCACGCCTCGTCGATCAGGTGGATGCGACCGTCTCCAGGGTGGTGGACCTGGGCTTCCTGCGCCGGCTCAAGCCCGCCGCCGGCAGCACGCAGGACCGAGGCCACTACGAAGTGCGGCGCATCCTGAGGGCCTTCGTGGATGCACAGTGGCTCGCCGACTTCGACCAGCGGCTGGAGGGCTACCGCACGGCGCTCTCGAGCAAGGGCGGCGAACGCGACGTGCCAAAGGAGTCAGCGGATGCCTGATGCCCAGACGCTCGGGCTGGACTTCGTGGCCGACGACAGCCGGGTCGGCTACCGGCTGCAGGGACTGGAGGTGCTCAACTGGGGCACCTTCGACAAGCGCGTCTGGCGCTACACGCCGCAGGGGCGCAACGGCCTGCTCACCGGCGACATCGGCTCAGGCAAGTCCACCCTGCTGGATGCCATCACCACGCTGCTCGTGCCGGCGCAGCGCGTGGCCTACAACAAGGCCGCCGGGGCCGACTCCCGCGAGCGTTCGCTGCGCTCGTACGTGCTGGGCCACTACAAGAGCGAGCGCAACCAGGTCACGGGCAGCACCCGGCCGGTGGCGCTACGCGATGCGTCGAAGTGGTCCGTCATCCTCGGCGTGTTCCGCAACGAAGGCTATGACCAGGTCGTCACCCTCGCGCAGGTGTTCTGGCTGAAGGACCCGCAGGGACAGCCTGTACGCCTGTACGTGGCGGCCGAGCGGGCGCTGGCGATCACGGAGGACTTCAGCGGCTTCGGCAGCGACATCGGCGCGCTGCGCAAGCGGCTGCGCGCGGCAGGTTGCGAACTGTTCGACACCTTCCCGCCCTACGGTGCCTGGCTGCGCCGGCGCTTTGGCATCGAGCACGAGCAGGCGCTCGAACTGTTCCACCAGACGGTGTCGATGAAGTCGGTGGGCAACCTCACCGACTTCGTGCGCGCCCACATGCTGGAGCCGTTCGACGTGGGCAGTCGCATCGAGGCCCTGATCCACCATTTCGACGACCTCGACCGTGCCCACCAGGCCGTGCTGCAGGCCAAGCGCCAGGTGGAACTGCTGGAACCGCTGGTCGACGACGGCCGGCAACACCAGACACTGGCGGCGCAGATCCAGGGTTGGCGCGACGGACGCGACGCACTGCGGCCGTACTTCGCCCGGCTCAAGGGCGAGTTGCTGGAGCACCGGCTCGCCCTGCTGACCACGGAGGCCGCACGCCTGGACGGCCAGATCGCGCGACTGGACGCACAACGCGAAGCCGAGCGCGTCGAAGTCGCCCGCCTGGAACGTGCGGTGCGGGACAACGGCGGCGATCGTCTGCAGGAGATGGCAGCGCAGATCCGCCGCCTGGAGCAGGACAAGGCACTGCGCCAGCAAAAGTCCGACCGCTACCAGGATCTCCTTGCGCGCATCGACGAGCCGGCGCCAGCCGACGAAGCGGGCTTTCTGGCACAAACCCATGGCATCGCCCGGCGCGCCGAAGACCTGCGCGATGCGCTGTCGGACGTGGACAACCGCGAGCGTGAGGAGGATTTCGCGTTTCGCAAGGGGCGCGAGGAGCACGCGGACCTGTCGCAGGAGATCGACAGCCTGCAGCGGCGCAGGAGCAACATCGATGCTGCCCAGGTGCGCATCCGCGAGGCGTTGTGCGCGGCACTATCGATCGCGGAAGAGGAACTGCCGTTTGCGGGCGAACTCATCCAGGTGCGCGACGAAGAACGCGCCTGGGAGGGCGCGGCCGAACGGCTGCTGCGCGGTTTCGGCCTCGCGCTGCTGGTGCCCGATGCACATTACCGGAGCGTCGCGGACTGGGTGGACCGCCAGCACCTGGGCGCGCGCCTGGTGTACTTCCACGTGCGGCCACGCAAGGCCGCGCCAGCAGCCAGCCTGCACCCGCAGTCACTGGTGCGCAAGCTCGTCATCAAGCCGGATTCGCCCCACTACGACTGGCTCGAACAGGAACTGCGCCAGCGCTTCGACGTGGCCTGCTGCGAGACCGGCGAGCAATTTCGCCGCGAAGGGCGCGCCATCACGCGCGCCGGCCAGTTCAAGGAGCCCGGCGGGCGGCACGAAAAGGACGACCGCCGCCGCATCGACGACCGCAGCCGCTACGTGCTGGGCTGGAGCAACGCGGACAAGCTGCGCACCTTGCGCGACCAACGCGCAGGTCTCGAAGAAAGGCTGGCCACGCTTGGCCAGCGCATCGCCACGATCCAGCAGACGCGCAGTGAGTTGCGCAGTCGGCTGGAGACGCTCGCCCGGCTGGAGGAATTCACGCGCTTTGCCGACATCGACTGGATGGGGGTGGCGCGCGAGATTGCAGCGCTGACGGCGGAGCGCGCGCGGCTGGAAGCGGCATCGAACACGCTGCAGGAACTGGCGCGTCAGCTGGCGACGGTGCAGGAGCGACTCGGTGAGGCCGAGCGTCGGAGTGCCGAAGCGCTGGGCCGGCGCGGCGAAACCCGGGCCAGGCAAGGCGCGGCGCAGGAACTGCGGGATCAGGCCAGCGCGATCAGCAGCGCGACGCCGCTCGGGCAGGCCCTGCTGGACCAGCTCGAAGGCTGGCGCAGCGAGGCGCTGGGCGCGCACCAGTTGTCGGTGGAGTCGTGCGACAACCGCGAGCAGGAACTGCGCAAATGGCTGCAGGATCGCATCGACGCGCAGGACAAGCGCCTGGCACGGCTCGCCGAGCGCATCGTCAATGCCATGCGCGGCTTGAAGGAAGCGTTCAAGACGCAGACCGTCGAGATGGACGTGAGCCTGGCGGCGTTGCCGGAATACGAGCGCATGCTCGCGGGCCTGCAGAGCGACGACCTGCCGCGCTTCGAGGCACGCTTCAAGGAATTGCTCAACGTCAACACCATCAACGAGATCGCCAACTTCAACGCCCAGCTCGCGCGCGAGCGCGAGACGATCCGCGAGCGGGTCGAGTTCATCAACCAGTCGCTGAAGGCCATCGACTACAACCCGGGGCGCTACATCTTGCTGGTGGCGCAGCCCAGTCCCGACGCGGAGATCCGCGACTTCCAGCAGGACCTGCGCTCATGCACCGAGGGCGCACTCACCGGGTCCGCCGACGAACAGTATTCGGAAGCCAAGTTCCTGCAGGTCAAGGCCATCATCGACCGCTTCCGCGGCCGTGAAGGACTCTCGGACGCGGACCGGCGCTGGAGCGCCAAGGTCACCGACGTGCGCAACTGGTTCCTGTTTTCGGCCAGCGAGCGCTGGCGTGCCGACGATGCCGAGCACGAGCACTACTCGGACTCGGGCGGCAAGTCCGGCGGCCAGAAGGAAAAACTGGCCTACACCGTGCTGGCCGCGAGCCTGGCCTACCAGTTCGGGCTTGAATGGGGCGCGGTGCGGTCGCGCTCGTTTCGCTTCGTGGTCATCGACGAGGCGTTCGGGCGCGGGTCGGACGAATCGGCACAGTACGCCTTGCAACTGTTCCAGCAACTCAACCTGCAGCTGCTCATCGTCACGCCGCTGCAGAAGATCCACGTCATCGAGCCGTTCGTGGCCAGCGTAGGTTTCGTGCACAACGAGGGCGGACAGGACTCGAGGCTGCGTTGCCTCTCGATCGAGGAGTACCGAGCGCAAAAGGCGCAACCACCGGCCCAGGTGCAGCCCAGGCCAGGCGCGGCATCGCCATGAACTGGAGCACCCCGGCAGACCTGCGCGCACAGGTCCAGCGCCTGTGGGAGCGCGGCGATCTGCTGCGCGCGACGGTGTCCGGCGCCCTCTCCTGGCCCCTGCGGCTGAACCTGAAGGTTCCGGGCGCCGGGCACCTGTCGGAGCGCTTCGAGGCGGTGCGCGACTGGGTGCGCACCATCGCCGCCACCCCGTGCGTGCGGATCGAATGGCGTACGTGGAACCACCGTGTCCAGGGCGCGCAGCAGCTCCCCACCGCGGCCTGGCTCGACAGC
>JBDHRZ010000090.1:0-8912 GCA_039807845.1 Rhodoferax sp. | reverse complement strand
CGGCGCGCAACTCTGGCCGGGAAAGAGGCGCCACCGCGCACTCAGGGACGCACTTCGCCGGCAGCAGGAATGACCCAGGCGTCGTGCACCTGCAGGCGCAGCACGTCACCGCTGGCCGGTTGCACGTCCAGCGGCAGCACACAGGTGAAGAAGCTGCGGCCGTGGCGCGGCAGGTCGGTCTCCACCAGATGGCTGCTACCCTGGAAGAACACGAAGGACACGCGCACCTCCAGCGCAGCGCCCTGCGTGCTGGCAGTCACCGCACCGGGTGCGACGCACACCTGGACCTGGCTGGACGCAGGCAACGCGCGGCAGCGCGCGACGAACGTGTGACCGCGCACCGACACGCGCACGTGCTGCGCATCGACCGCACTCACGACGGTGGCGTCGAGCACGTTGCCGCCGCCGACGAAGGCCGCGATCATCGCGCTGGCGGGCTCGTGGCACAGTTGCGCCGCACTGGCGAGCTGGGCGATCTCGCCGTGCGCGAGCACCGCGATCCGGTCGGCCAGCGCCAGCGCCTCTTCCTGGTTGTGCGTGACGTAGACCATCGGCATGTCGGCGCGGCGCGCCTTGATGATCTGGCGCATCATGTCGCGGCGCAGTTCGGTGTCCAGGCTGGCCAGCGGCTCGTCGAACAGCAGCACGCGCGGCGCGCCCACCATCGCACGAGCCAGCGCCACGCGCTGGCGCTGGCCGCCGGAGAGCTGGTTCGGAAAGCGCTGCGCCAACTCGTCGAGTTCGACCGCCGAGAGTGCGGCCTGCACACGCTGCGCCACCTCGGCGGGCGCCGCCGCGCCCTGGCGCAGCGGGAAGGCGACGTTGTCGTGCACCGTCATGTGCGGCCACAGGGCATGGCTCTGGAACACCACCGACACCTGCCGACTCTCGGGCGGCACGTGCCGATTCGGCGCGGATCCGGCGCGCGAGACCACGTCGCCACCGATGCGGATCTCGCCCGAATCGATGTCTTCCAGGCCGGCAATGGTGCGCAGCAAGGTGGTCTTGCCCGAACCGGAAGGACCGAGCAGCGCGACGAATTCGCCGTCGGCCAGTTCCAGCGACACGCCCTTGAGCGCATGGTGCGACTGGGCGCCACTGCCGTAGGTCTTGTGGATGCGATCCAGGCTCACGCTCGCCATGGCAGGACTCCGGAAGGAAGACGCCGTCCCGCGATCGAGGCCAGCAACATGACCAGGTTGGCCACCACGACCGAGACGATGCCGATCGCCGAAGCGGCGGAAGACTCTCCGCCCTGCTCCAGGCTGAACACGGCCACGCCGAGCGTCTCCGAGCCCGAGGACCAGAGCAGCGCGGAGATCGTCAGCTCGTTGAGCGCCATCAGCACGACCAGCAACGCCCCCGCAGTGACGGAGGGCAGCAGCAACGGGACCACGATGCGGCGCAGGCGGCGCAGGAACGGGGCGCCGAAGACTTCGGCGGCTTCGAGCATCTCCACCGGCAACTGCTGGAACCCGCCGATGATCGGGCGCAGCTGAATCGCCAGGAAGCGCGCCAGATAGGCCAGGAAGATGATCGCGATGGTGTTGTAGATCCGGATACCCAGCACCGGCTTGAGGTACAGCAGGATCATCGCGATCGACAGCACCACGCCGGGCAGCACGTACGGCACCTCGATCAGGTAGTTCAGGCGCGTGAGCCAGGCCGAGCGGCGGTACTCCATCAGGTAGGCGATGAGCAGCGCCGCACACGACAGCACCAGCGCCGCGAGCACCGACATCCCGATGCTGTTGACGAACGCGCGCACCGTGGCGTCGTTGTCCTTGAGCACGTACACATAGCTCTCGAACGTGAGGGTCGCCCAGGTCAGCGGCACGCCCGGCGCGGGCCGCAGCGACTTGCTCAGCAAGGCCAGCATGGGCAGCAGCAGGAGCAGCAGCAACAGGCCGAGCAGCAGCACCTCGACCCATGGCCGTGAGCGCTGCAGCAGGAACGGTGCGCCGGCCAGGCGCGACGGCGTGACCTTGAAATGCCCCTTGCTGGCAAAGCGGTGCTGCAACAGGATGCCCAGGCCGGCGAGCACGCTCACCAGCAGCGACAGGATGGTGGCATTGGGGATGGCGCTGCTGCCAAAACCCGAGAGCTCGCGGTAGATCAGCGTGGGCAGCACCAGGTAGTTCGCCGGAATGCCCAGGAACGCGGGGATGCCGAAGTTGCCGATGGCGGACACGAAGGCCAGCGCAGAGCCGGCCGCCAGCGCCGGCGTCACCAGCGGCCAGATGACGCGCGTGAGCACCACCCACGGCCGGGCGCCACTCACACGTGCGGCCTCGATCACCTCGGCCGGCAGGTTGAGCAGGCCGGCGCGCACGGTCAGGAACACCAGCGGCGCGTAATGCACGCCCAGCAGCAGCATGATGCCGCCGCGCCCCTGGAACGGGTTGCCGAAGCTCGACGCGTTCTCCCAGCCCCAGGCTTCGAGCAGGTCGCGCAGCGGGGTCCAGAGCTGCAGCCAGGCCAGCGCCACGACCTGCGGCGGCAGCATCGCCTGCACCACGAACGCGTACACGATCCAGTGGCGAAAGCGCACGTTGGTGAGCGTCACCAGGCTGGCCACGATCAGCCCGTAGACGGATGCGATCAGCGTGCCGACCAGCGACACCTCGATCGAATGCCAACTGGCCGTCAGCGTCGCCGAGGAGCGCAGCGCGGCGATCATCGCGGCGCGGTCGCTGCCCAGCAGGCCGGCGACGAGTTCGACCACCAGCCGGGCCACCGGCAGCAAGGCGAACAGAAGCAGGAACGCCAGGCTGCCGAGCATGGCCACCTTCTCACTGCGGCTGCGCAATCCGGTACCTGCGGGCATGGTCAGGATGATTGGCGTGACACGGGCCGCACCCGTCCGGGCAGGACGGATGGCGGCACCACGTAGTCAGGGAGATTGCGGCGTCAGCCGCCGAAGATGTCGCCGAAGCGCTTCTTGTTGGCTTCGATGCCATCGAGGATCTTGCCGGTATCCATCGGCATGAACTTCATCTGCTCGGCCGGCGGGTAGCCGTCGGGCGTCTTCACGCCCTTGAGGATCGGCACGTAGCCCAGCGTGGTGGAGAACTTCTGCCCGTCTGGCGAGAGCAGGAAGTTGACGAAGGCCTCTGCCGCCGGCACGTTCTTCGCGGTCTTGAGAATCGCCACCGGCTCGGTCACGAAGGTCAGACCCTCCTTCGGGATCACGAACTCGACCGGGGAGCCCTTGGCCTTGGCATTGAGCGCCATGAAGTCGACCAGCACGCCGACCTGCTTCTCGCCGTTGGCCACCGCCTGCAGCACCGCGCCGTTGCCGCGCACCGCGATCGCGCCGTTGGCCTTGAGCCCTTCCACGTAACCCCAGCCACCCAGCGTCGGGTCGGCCAGCCAGACCCCGAGCGAGATCGCGGCGGCACCCGAATACAGCGGGCTGGGCATCGCGATCTGGTTCTTGAGTTCCGGGTTGAGCAGATCCTTCCAGGAGGCGGGCTTGAACTTCGCCTTGTTGTTGACCACCAGGCCAGTGGTGATCACCTTGGTGCCGACGTAGTACTTGTCGCGGTCGTAGAACTGTGGCGGGATGCCGGAGACGTCGGTGTTCTTGAGTGCCATCAGGTGGCCGTCCTTCTTCAGCGCCTCCATCGTGACCGAGTCGGCCAGCAGGATCACGTCGGGCTGCGGCGCGCCGGCGGATAGTTCGGTACGCAGCTTGTTCAGCACCTCGGTGGTGCCGGAGCGGAACACCTCGACCTTCACATTGGGGTACTTCTTGTTGAACTCGCCGAGCGTGCCCTTCATGTCCTTGTCTGGCTGCGAGGTGTAGAGAACCAGTTGTCCGGACACGTTGCCCGATTGCGCCAGGCCGGCTTGCGGCAAGGCCAGCGCAGCAGCGATAGCGGCGCACGCCAGCAGGGCGCCGCGGCGGGTGGATCGTGGATTCATGAGGTCTCTCCTTTGGTGGAATGGTCAAACACCCCGCAGCGGCGGGCAAACGAACCGGTCATTGTCATCGATACCCCTGCCATGACGCACCCATGGCGCTCAAGGCGTACCCCGGTGCGGCTCCAGCACCTCGGTATGCAGCACGGCCCCGCTGATGTCGCACAGTTGCACCGTCAGGCGGCGCGACTGCGGATCGATCAGCACCTCGCCGAAATACTGGTGGCCGGCGGCCGGGCTCGCCCCGCGCACCGGCGAGGCACGCGAGTAGCGCACCTGCACGCCGAAGGTGGCATCCGGCGCGAACGGCCCGTACGAGCCTGCGTGCAACGGCCCCGAGACGAACTCCCAGAACGGCAGGAAGTCCTTGAACGCCGCCTGCTGCGGGTCGAAGTAGTGCGCCGCCGTGTAGTGCACGTCGGCACACAGCCAGACGACGTCGTGGATCGCGTGGCGCTTGATGAACGACAGCAGGCCGGCGAGTTCGAGTTCGCGCCCCTTGGGCGGCCCGTCGTCGCCGTTGGCGATGCCTTGCCACTTGACCCGGCCCTCGGCATCGTGCCCGTCGGCCACGTTGGTGCCCACCGGCATGCCCGCGCCGATGACTTTCCACTGCGCCTTCGATTCCAGCAGCGCCTGCTCGAGCCAGGCAACCTGGGTTTCGCCGAGAAAAGCGGTATCCGGCCCGGCTTCGGTCTGCAGGTTGTATGAATTCGGCCCGCGGTAGGTCTGCATGTCGATCACGAACAGATCGAGCAGCGGGCCGTAGGACACGCGCCGGTAGATCGCACCGGCGCCGTCGAAGCCCTCCAGCGGGATCGGCAGGTATTCGCGGAAGGCGCGCGCCGCGGTCGCCGCCAGCAGCTTGAGATCGCGCGTCGCATAGCGCGGATCGCGCGCCAGGTCCAGCGACGGCGACCAGTTGTTCACGACTTCGTGGTCGTCCCACATTGCCACCAGCGGCACCTCGGAACAAAAGCGCGTGAAGTGCGGGTCGAGCCAGTTGTAGCGGAAGTTGCCCCGGTACTCGGCGATCGTCTCGGCGACCTTGGTCTTGGAGGCGGAGACGACGTTGTTCCAGGGCCGGCCACGCTCGTCCTCGAAGCGGTGCTGCAACGGATGGTCGGCGTAGACGGTGTCGCCCAGGTGCAGGAAGAAGTCCAGGTCGCGCTGGCGCATGGTCTCGAAGATCGCCAGCCCGCCATTTTCCGGATTGATGCCGAAACCCTGGCCACAGACGTCGGCCGACCAGGCGAAGCGGATCGGCCGCGTGAAAGTCGGCGCGGTGCGAAACACCGCGCCGCGCACCCATTGCGCCGGGTGCGCGGCCTCCAGCGCCTGCGCCACGACCGAGACGTGGACCGTGCTGTCGACCGGCAGGCCGCGCAGTTGCACCCGGGTCGTGAAGTCGGTCACCTCCAGCGCCTGCGGCGCGGGCACCCGGTTCCACGGTCCTTCCGGGCCCTGCGCGCTCCAGGCCACCTCGACGTTGCAGGCGTAGGGCAGGCGCGCCCAGACGATGGCGCCGTCGCCGCCGACCTCTCCCACCTGGATCGCACTGAGCTGCGTGTCGTCGACCAGCGGCTGGCGCTGGGTCGGTGTCGGCGCATGCACCGGCTGCTCTGTGGGCCTTGGCATCGACTCGATGCGCGCCAGCACGCCCTCGGACAACTCCTTGAGCGCGTGCGGCAACTCCAGCGGATTGGGCAGGTTGCGCAACACCTTGAACGGCAGCTCGAACAGGTCTATCGCCACGGCATCCTCTCCAGGCTCTGCGGTTTCACGCGGGACCGCTCATCCGCACGACGGCGGCTCGATGCGCGCAATCAGCGCATCGTCCAACGGCACGAAGCCGTTCCAGTGCAGGCGATACACCGACGCATGGCCTGCGTCGAGCACGCTGGCTTCGTCCCCCGCCGACGATACCCCAACCCGACCGGGGGCATAACGCAGTGTGGTCGTGGCGCCGTCGGTCTGCTGCACCTCGACGGCCGCCGCGATCTTGGCCCGACCCGGCCGCGCCGGACGCAACCCGGTCGGCACGCACGCGGGCAGGTTCACGCTGAGCCAACTGTCCGGGCGGTGCCAGGCGGCGATGTCCGCCGCGAACGCACGCACCAGGGCACCGAGCCACTGCGCCAGCGCCGGCGCGCCGAAGTCCAGCCCCTTGGACGCCGACAGGGCGATCGCCGGCACGCCCCAGAAACTGGCTTCGCGGGCAATCGCCATGGTGCCGGAATAGGCGATGTCCTCGCCGATGTTGCGCCCTTCGTTGACGCCGCTGAGCACCAGCGCGGGCCGAGGCGAATGCGCGAACAGCCAGCCCATGGCCGCAATCACGCAGTCGGCCGGCGTGCCGGTGCAGGCATAGCGGCGCTCCGACAGCCGCTGCAGCGTGAACGGCTCATGCAGGGAGATCTGGTGGCCCATGCTGCTGCGCTTGCGGTCCGGCGCCACCACCCACACGTCGTCGCTCAGCGACGCCGCTGCGCGCTCGAGCGCCGCGATGCCGGCGGCCTCGTGGCCGTCGTCGTTGCTCACCAGCACGCGCAAGGCCGTCACGACGCGTCCCCGGGCACGAGCGCATCACCGGCAGCCAGTTGCTGGCGCAGCAGGCGCGCCAGCAAGGGCACGACCTCGATCTGCGGCAGGTGCCCGACACCCGGCACACGGTGCAGCGCGACGGCACCGCCCAGCGCCTCGGCCTGCGTCACCGGCACGATGCGGTCCGCGCTGCCCCAGACGAGTTTGAGCGGGACGTCGAGTTCGAACAGGCGCTCGCGCAAGGACTCGGCCTGGGTGCCGTCGGGCAACAGACGCTGCGCCATCTGCGCGAGTGCGTCGCGCGCCTCGGGCGAGGACAGCTCGCTCCACGCAGTGGCGCAGAACGAAGCCGTCAGGCGCGCCGGGTCGGCGAACAGCAGGCGCAACCAGGGGCGCAGGCTGGCCTCGCTGCGCGCGCGCAGCAGGCCGTCGATGAACGCGCCGTTGATTTCGGGGCCCAGCCCGAGCGGAGCGATCAGGGTCAGGGAGCGCAGGCGCGCGGCCAGCAGGGGTGCCAGCGCCAGCGCCACGCCACCACCCATCGAGTGCCCCGCCAGGTGCAGCGAACGCACGCCCTCCTGGTCGAGACGCTGCAGCACGCTGCGCGCCACCATGCCCAGATCGGTCACGTCGGCGCGCGCCGACTTGCCGTGGTTGGGGAGATCGATGCCCAGCACCGGGCGGTCGGCCAGTTGCTCGGCCAGCAAGCGCCAGGAGCCCGCCGAGGTGGCAAAGCCGTGCAGCAGCACCAGCGGCACGCCCGCGCGCCGGTTGAACCAGTGCAGGTGCAGCGCAATGGCTTCAGCGCCTGCCGCGGCACCTGCAGACGCCCGCGCGTGCTGCCCCAGGTCGCGCGCGAGCACGCGCCCGGAGGGGCCGGAACCCTGCACCGCCCGCAGGTCGATGCCCTGCGCGCGCGCGATGCTGCGCGCCAGCGGCGTGGCACGCAGCGGCCGATCGGCCTGGCCCGAGGTCTGGTCGCGGGCGCTACCGATTGCGGCACGGTCTGCTTCGTCAGTGCCGCCAGGTCCGGTGTCGGCCGCTTGCCCCGCCCCGACATCGGTGGCGGCCGTTGCCGGAGCGCGGGCGCTCACCCCTGGCACGGTCTCGCCGGGCTGCACGATCCATCCCAGCACGTGGCCGACCGGCAGCGTCACGCCGGTGGCGCCGTCGCTGCCCTGCAGGATGCCGTCGGCCGCGGCCTCGATTTCCATCGTGGCCTTGTCGGTCTCGATCTCGAAGATCACCTGGCCGCGCGCGACCCGGTCGCCGTTGTGCACGTACCAGTGGGCGATCTTGCCCTCGGCCATGTCCATGTCGACCTTGGGGAAGATGATTTCCTCGGCCATGTCAGCGCCCGTGATGGTATGGATGAAGCCCGCCCAGCGCAGGCTCAGACCCTTGCCGCCAGTTGCCGCTGCACCGCTGCGACGATGTCGCCCACCTGCGGCACCGCGGCCTTTTCCAGCTCCGGGTTGTAGGGCAAGGGACAGTCGGCACCGCCCAGGCGCAGGATCGGCGCATCGAGCCGGTCGAAGGCGGCGCTCTCGGCGATCACGGCGCTCACCTCGGCCCCGATGCCGAACTGCTTGTTGCCCTCGTAGACACACACCAGCCGGGTGGTCTTGCTCACGCTCTCGATCAGCGTGGCGTGGTCGAGCGGACGCAGCGAGCGCAGGTCGAGCACCTCGGCGCTGATCCCGTCGGCCTGCAGTTGCTGCGCGGCTTCGAGCGCACGGTGCACCATGATGGCGGTGGCGGCAATCGTCACGTCGCTGCCTTCGCGGCGCACGCGCGCGAGGTGCAGCGGCTCGGTGTAGTAGCCCTCGGGCACCGGGCCCTTCATCTTGTAGAGCAGCTTGTGCTCGAAGAACATCACCGGGTCCGGGTCCTCGATCGCGGCCAGCAGCATGCCCTTGGCGTCGTGCGGGGTGGACGGCTGCACCACCTTGAGCCCGGGTACGTGCGCAAACCAGGCCTCCAGGCTCTGGCTGTGCTGCGCGGCCGCGCCGGTGCCCGAGCCGCACGGAAAGCGCATCACCAGTGGCACCGAAGCCTTGCCGCCGAGCATGAAGCGCATCTTGGCGGCCTGATTGACGATCTGTTCCATCGCCAGCGCGGCGAAGTCGGAGAACTGGAACTCGAACACGGGCCGACGGCCCAACAGGGCGGCACCCACCGCGACACCGGCGCCGCCGAGCTCGGAGATCGGCGTGTCGATCACGCGCTGCTCGCCGAAGCGGTGCACCAGATCGCCGGTGACCTGGAACGCGCCACCATAGACCCCGATGTCCTCGCCCATCAGGAACACCCGTTCGTCGCGCTCCATGGCGAGCGCCATCGCCTCCTGGATCGCCTGCGCATAACTGAGCTCACGCACGTCAGCGGACATGGTCGGCCTCCTGCGCGCTGGCGTAGACGAAGTCCGTCAGGTGCGCCGGGTC
>JBDHRZ010000089.1:0-9017 GCA_039807845.1 Rhodoferax sp. | reverse complement strand
CGGCGGCTTCGCCGTCGGCCTCGGCGACGAGTTCGATGGACAGGCTCCCGGCGGCGGACTTGAAGGCGGGCGGCGGCAACTTGTGCACGGGGCTGCGGCTCAGGCCCTGCTCGACTGCCTCGAGCAGGTTCTGCATCGTGATCGGCTTTTCCAGGAACGCCAGCGCACCGATCTTGGTGGCCTCCACCGCCGTGTCGATGGTGGCGTGCCCGCTCATCATGATCACGGGCATCGTCAGCGCCCCGGCGGAGGACCACTCCTTGAGCAGCGTCACGCCGTCGGTGTCGGGCATCCAGATGTCGAGCAGCACGAGGTCGGGACGATCACGCAGGCGTGCCTCGCGCGCCTGCTGCGCATTCTCGGCAACTTCCACCGCATGGCCTTCGTCGTTGAGGATCTCCTGCAACAAATCCCGGATTCCGAGTTCGTCGTCGACCACCAGAATGTTTGCCATATGACTGCGCTGTCCCTTGCCTGTGCCGGTGCGCCAGCCTCAGGCCGGGCCGCTGGCCGGATCGGTGTTGTCCACGGCGAATGATAACGACACTTGCGCGCCGGCCACGTGGCCGTCTTCGAGCCGGTTGGCGATGTCGATGCGCGCGCCGTGCTCGTCGGCGATCTTCTTCACCACCGCCAGCCCGAGGCCGGTGCCCTTGGCCTTGGTGGTGACGTAGGGTTCGAAGGCACGCTTGAGGATCGCCTCGGGGAAGCCGGCACCCTGGTCGAGCACGAGCAGGCGCACGCGCCGGTTGCCTGGCACCCAGCGGGTCTGCAGCGTGACCGTGCCCGGGTGCTCGGCGTGCCCGGGCTGCGCGGCGGTCGCGTCCTGCGCGTTCTGCACCAGGTTGTGCACGACCTGGCGCAGTTGCTGCGCATCACCGAGCATGCGCGGGCAGTGCGGGTCGAGGTCGAGCCGGACCGGCACCCGGTGCTCGTCATTCTCGTAGAGCTGCACGATGTCGGCCAGCAGTGCGTTGAGATCGAGTGGCTTGAGCTCTGCCGCAGGCAGCCGCGCGTAGTCGCGAAACTCGTTCACCAGGCGCTTCATCGCATCGACCTGGTCGACGATCGTCTTCACCGACTTGGCGAGCACCGCCTGATCCGCGGCGGCGAGTTTGCCGCCGAGCTTCATCTGCAGCCGCTCGGCCGAGAGCTGGATCGGCGTGAGCGGGTTCTTGATCTCGTGCGCCAGCCGCCGCGCCACCTCGCCCCAGGCCTGCGCGCGCTGCGCCGAGACGATCTCGGAGATGTCGTCGAACACCAGCAGGCGATCGGTGCCGGGCAGCCTGGCGCCGCGCGCCACCAGCACGATGCCGTTGTCGAGCGGCTGCATCGCCGCGCCCGCGGCCGTCGCGCCCAGTTCGAACGACTGCTGCCAGTGATCGAGCCGGTCCGTGCTGCGCTCGCCGAGCAGCAGGTCGAAGCGACGCTGCACCTGCTGGGCGAACTCCGCGAGACCCGGCACGTCCGCAAGGCGCCTGCCCTCGTAGGCCGCCAGCGGCATCCGCAGGATGCGCGTGGCCCCGGGGTTGGACGAGCGGATCACGCCGTCGGCGCCCAGCACGATCACGCCCGCGGTCAGGTTGTCCAGGATCGTCTGCAGGTTGGCGCGCGCCGCGTCGAGCTGCTCCATGCTGGCACCCACCGCCTGGCGCGCGTCGGCGAGCTGGCGTGTCATCTCGGCGAAATCGCGCGTCAGGCCGCCGAGTTCGTCACGGCTGCTCAGCGCAACCTTGGGCGTGAGGTCACCGCTGGCGACCTTGCTCACCCCGTCGGCGAGCAGCAGCAGCGGGCGCACGATCTGGTTGCCCAGCACCACCGCCAGCAGCACCGCGCCGAACACCGCCAGGAACAGGCTCAGCGTCAGCGTGCCGATGTACATGCGCCTGAGGCCCTCGCGCGCCAGCGAGCGCTGCTGATACTCGCGGTAGGCCTGGGTGACAGCCAGCGCATTGGCCACCAGCGCTGGCGGCAGCACCTGGGTGACCAGCACGAAACGCGGCTCCTCCAGCAGCGCGAAGCTCGGGCTGGGCACCATCAGTAACACCTTCACCCGTGCGTCCGCCGCGCTGGCGGCGCTGGCGTCGTCCTCCAGGCCTTCGATCCAGGTCACCGAGCGCGCTGTGCGCGCGCTGCGGAACTGCTGCACCGAGGGCCGCTCCGTGGTGAGCTTGAAGCGCGACTGGCTGGCCGCGCCGATCAGCTGGCCCGTGGCGGAGAACAAGCCGACGTCGCTGGCGCCGAGCTGGTCGCGCAGACGCTCGAGCGGCAGCGTCATCGCGGCGTTGGAGACGCTGGACAGCTGCGCCACCGACAGCCGCGCCTTGTTGCTCAGGTCGTTGGACAAGGCCTCCAGCGAGACCCGTCCCAGGTTCAGGCCCGCCTCCAGCGCGCCCTCGACCTTGACGTCGAACCAGGACTCGATCGAGCGCGACACGAACTGGTAGGACACGACGTAGATCAGCATGCCCGGCGCGAAGCCGGCGAGCGCGAACACCGCTGCGAGCTTGACCAGCAACCGGCTGCCGAAACGGCGCCGGCGCAGGCGCAGCAGCAGGCGCAGCCCGATCCAGGCGATGACCAGCAGCAGCGCGCCGGCAACGACCACGTTCAGGACGAACAGCAGCGCGTAGTTGCGCTCGTACAGTTCGCGGTTGTTGGTCGCCTGCGTCAGCAGGAACAGCAGCACCAGGCCGATCGCGGCCATGGCGGCGATGCCTACCCCGATGGTCCAGCGCAGGCCGCGCTTGTCCAGCGCGCGCGCCAGCGGGTTGTCGGGTTGCGGCTGCGTCGTCACCGGCTGCTTTCCGGTCCGATCTGCTGGCTGGCGCTGACGCTGAGCTTCCAGTCAGACTGGCCGAATGCTCCGATCTGGAACGGACGCGGCAACTGGCTGGTATCCAGGCTGAAGCGGAATTCGACCTTGTGCGTCGCATCGCTCTCGATCACGCTGGCATCGGCGATCTTCCAGCCGGAAATGCGCTGCATCGTGGCCAGCGCCTCGTCCAGCGTGTCGAAGTTCAGGTTGAGCGCCAGGCCCAGGGAATTGGACGTCATCGGGCCGGAAGCGATGTTGAGCCGCCAGCGCCGCGTCAGCGGATGGAAGGCCAGGCGCATGTGGCGCTGGGCGCTGGCCACCTTCTTGTCGGTCCAGTACCAGCGGTGGCGCACCAGGTCGGCCTCGGCCACGAACACCATCGGCACGCCCTTGTTCAACGCATCTTCCACCGCCGGCGGCAGCACCAGCCGCAGGTTGGCAAACAGGACCAGGCCGTCAGGCGTGCGCTGCAGCCGCAACTCGGTGACCTCCGAGCCGTCCTGCGCGCGTGCGGGCGCCAACGCGACCGACAGCAGCAGGCAGAACGCGAGCAGCAGCGCGCGCAGGCGCTCAGCGCGCGCGCTTCTCCAGCAAGGCGTAGAAGAACCCGTCATGGTCACCGTCCCGATTGTCCGGGACAGTGCTGCCGTTTGCCGCCAAACCAGGCAGCAAATGGCCGGGAGACCGCAGCAGCGTCGCATCCGTGTTGTGTTCAAGAAACGTTTGCATCTGCCCGTCCCCTTCGGCGCGAAACACCGAGCAGGTGCAGTAGAGCAGGCGCCCGCCGTTGCGCAGCAGCGGCCACAGGCCCGCGAGCAGGCGCGCCTGCTGGCGGGCCAGTTGGTCGACATCGCCGGCACGGCGCAGCCAGAGTACGTCGGGATGGCGGCGCACGATGCCCGACGCGCTGCAAGGTGCGTCGAGCAGGATCGCATCGAACGGCTCGCCGTCCCACCAGTGCGCGGGGTGCGCCGCGTCGGCGACGCGGACATCGGCCTGCAGGCCGAGGCGATCCAGGTTGTGCCCGATGCGTTCGCAACGCAGCGGGTCGACATCCAGCGCGGTCAGCGCACAGTCGGCGATCTCGAGCAGGTGCGCACTCTTGCCACCGGGCGCGGCGCACGCGTCGAGCACGCGCAGCGGCCCGCGGCCATCCAGGCCATCGAGCAACAGGGGGGCGGCCAACTGGGCGCCGGCGTCCTGCACCGAAACCAGCCCGGCCTCGAAACCGGGAATGCGCGGCACCGGCGTCGGTTTCGCCAGCCGGACCCCGGCCGCACCGACCGCCGCAGCGGCAAACCCCTGCTCCTGCAGCAGCGCCAGGTAGTCGTGCTGCGTGCTGCGCCGGCAGTTCACCCGCAACATCATCGGCGCGTGCTGCAGGTCGGCCGCCAGCACCTCTTCCCAGTGCTGCGGATGGTCCTGGCGCAGGCGCCTGATCCACCATGCGGGGTGGTTCCAGCGCGCCACCGGATCGTGCGCGCCGGCCGCCACGAGCGCATCGCGTTCGCGCAGGAAGCGGCGCAGGCAGGCGTTGACGAAGCCAGCCTGGGCACGCAGCCGTGCGATGCGCTTGACCGCCTCCACCGCCTGATCGACCAGGGTGAACGGCGGGTACGGCGCCCGGGCCGGATCCCAGGCCAGCGCCAGTACCGTGCACAGCAGCGCGTCCACCAGCGGCGGCGGCGCACGCCGCACGAGCTGGTGCCGCAACTGCTCGGCCCGGCCCAGCGAGCGCCAGACCTGGAACGAGAGCGCCTGCACCGCCGGGCGGCGCACCGGGTCGACCTGTTCCAGCGCCGCCGTGCCGGAACGCCCTGCGCGCAGCGCGAGCAGGCAGTGTGCCGTAGCCTGCAGCAACTGCCACAAGGGAGCCGGGCCTGCCGTCGGCGCACGCGTGGCACCGTCCGGCTGCAAGGGGCCGGCAGACATCACAACTGGGCCGCCCGCTTGAAACTGAACAGATACGCCAGCATGCAGGCCGGGAACTGGGCGATGGCCGTGTTGTACGCCTGCACGGCGGCGTTGAAGGCGAGCACGGCCTCGCGGACCACCTCGGTATTGCCTTCCCAGGCGCGCTGCAGCGCCGGCCCGTCGGGCGGGATCGACGAGTGCACGCGGCCGGCGTGATGCCGCTCCCAGGCATCGTGCACGGTGACGTGGGCGCTGCGCAGCGCTCCCACCAGGCCAGCGTCCAGCGGATGCTTGCGCGTCACGCGCAGCGCTACCTCGAACTGGCTGGCCGCCGCCAGCAGCGCATCCCGGGCCTGCGGGCGCGACGTTGGCGACCGACCCGAGTCCTGGTCCACGCCGCGGCCCTCGCGCACCCTGGCGGCATCAGCCAGCAGGCCCAGCGTCTGCAGCATGTGCTGGTCCACCTGGGCAAACTGCCCCAGCACGCCGGCACGCAGGCGCACCAGCCGGTTGTGGGCGCCCAGCGACCAGAACAGCAGCAGCGCCCCCAGCAGCCAGGACACGAGACTGTCCGTCACGCACGATTCCTCGCGCGATTGGCGTACGCGCCCCGCCCTGCTGCAGTGCCTGGCACCAGCGCATGACAGCAACACCCCGGGCTACGGCAGCCGCGCCCCGGAGTGCCTGGCAGCGACACGGCAGTCTGGCTCAGTCGTGCGCGCTTTCCGCAGCGCCGGCCGGCGTGGCGTCGTCGCCCTCGTCCCCGGCCATGACCGCGGACGGCACCTGACCGGAGAGCTCCGCAGCCTCGGCGTCGGCGATCGCCTTGCGCTCGGCCTCGTCCATGTTCTCGCGCACCCGCCGTGCTTCGTGATAGGCCAGGCCGGTACCTGCGGGAATCAGGCGTCCGACGATGACGTTTTCCTTCAGCCCGCGCAGTTCGTCGCGCTTGCCCATGATCGCCGCCTCGGTCAGCACGCGCGTCGTCTCCTGGAACGAGGCGGCACTGATGAAGCTGTCGGTGGACAGCGACGCCTTGGTGATGCCGAGCAGCAGGTTGGTGTAAGTCGCCGCAATCTTGCCTTCGGCGCGCAGCGCGTCATTGGTGTTGAGCATCTCGGAGCGCTCGATCTGCTCGCCGCCGATGTAGCTCGACTCGCCCGGATCGTCCACCACCACGCGGCGCAGCATCTGGCGCACGATCACCTCGATGTGCTTGTCGTTGATCTTCACGCCCTGCAGGCGGTAGACGTCCTGCACCTCGTCCACGATGTAGCGCGCCAGTTCCTCGGGGCCGAGCAGGCGCAGGATGTCCTGCGGATCGGCCGGGCCATCGACGACGGATTCGCCCTTGTTCACCACCTGGCCTTCGTGCACCAGCATGTTCTTCTCCTTGGGCACGAGCTCCTCCCAGACCTTGCCGTCCGGGTCGGTGATCTGCAGGCGGATCTTGCCCTTGGTTTCCTTGCCGAACGACACGGTGCCGGTCATCTCGGCCAGCAGGCCCTTGTCCTTGGGCGAGCGCGCCTCGAACAGTTCGGCCACGCGCGGCAGGCCGCCGGTGATGTCACGCGTCTTCTGGCCTTCGACCGGGATGCGGGCCAGCACCTCGCCGGGACCGACGTCCTGGCCATCGCGCACCTGGATCAGCGCACCGACCGGAAAGCCGATCGTCACCGCGTGGTCGGTTCCGGGGATCTTCACCTCGGCGCCCGCGGCATCGATCAGCTTGACCTGCGGCCGCACCACCTTGGCTGAGCCGCGCCGCTTCGGATCGATCACCACCAGCGTCGACAGGCCGGTGACCTCATCGAGCTGCTTGGCCACCGTGAGGCCTTCCTCGACGTTCTCGAACGACACCCGGCCGGCGTACTCGGTGATGATCGGGCGCGTCAACGGATCCCAGTTCGCGAGGATCGTGCCGGCCTTGATCGCCTGGTCGGGCGCCACCGTCAGCACGGCCCCGTACGGCACCTTGTGCCGCTCGCGCTCGCGGCCGTGCTCGTCGTGGATCACGATCTCGCCCGAACGCGCGATGACCACCAGCTCCTTCTTGTTGTTGGTCACATAGCGCATCGTGGCATTGAAGCCGATCGTGCCGTTCGACTTGGCCTCGACGCTGGAGGCAATCGCAGCACGTGAGGCCGCGCCGCCGATGTGGAACGTGCGCATCGTCAACTGCGTGCCGGGCTCGCCGATCGACTGCGCGGCGATCACCCCGACCGCCTCGCCACCGTTGATCAGGCCGCCACGGCCGAGGTCGCGCCCGTAGCACTTGGCGCAGATGCCGAAGCGCGTCTCGCAGGTCAGCGCGGTGCGCACCTTGACCTCGTCCACGCCGGTGGTCTCCAGTTCGTCGAGCGTGTCTTCGTCCAGCATCTCGCCCGCCGGGACGACCACCGCACGGTTCTCCGGATGCACCACGTCCTCGGCGGCGACGCGGCCGAGCACGCGGTCACGCAGCGACTCGATCACCTCGCCGCCTTCGACGTTGGCACGCATCAGGGTGCCGTTGAGCGTCCCGCAATCGTCCTGCGTCACCACCAGGTCCTGCGTCACGTCGACCAGGCGGCGCGTCAGGTAGCCCGAGTTGGCGGTCTTGAGCGCGGTATCGGCCAGGCCCTTGCGTGCACCGTGCGTCGAGATGAAGTACTGCAGCACGTTCAGTCCTTCGCGGAAGTTGGCCGTGATCGGGGTCTCGATGATCGAGCCGTCCGGCTTGGCCATCAGGCCGCGCATGCCCGCCAGCTGGCGGATCTGGGCGGCGGAGCCGCGCGCACCGGAGTCGGCCATCATGTAGATCGAATTGAACGACTCCTGGTCGACTTCCTTGCCATGCCGGTCGATCGTGCGCTCCTTCGCCAGCTGGGCCATCATGACCTTGGAGACTTCGTCGCCGGCCTTGCCCCAGATGTCCACCACCTTGTTGTAGCGCTCGCCGGCCGTGACCAGGCCGGAGGCGTACTGTTGCCCGATCTCCTTGACCTCCTTCTCGGCGCGCTCGATGATGCCCTGCTTCTCCTTGGGCACCAGCATGTCGTCGATGCTGATCGAGATGCCGGCCTTGGTGGCCAGGCGAAAGCCGTGCTGCAGCAGCTTGTCGGCGAAGACCACCGTCTCCTTCAGGCCGCACTTGCGGAACGACACGTTGATCAGCTTGGAGATCTCCTTCTTCTTCAGCGCCTTGTTGATGTGCGCGAAAGGCAGGCCCTTGGGCAGGATCTCCGACAGCAGGGCGCGCCCGGCCGTGGTCTGGTACAGGGTGGTGACGGGCTGCAGCTCGCCGCTCTCCTTGTCCTTCACGTGTTCGGTCAGGCGCACGTTGATGCGCGCAGTCAGCTCCACCTCGCCAGCGTCGAACGCGCGCAGCACCTCGCCGGTATCGGCGAAGAACAGGCCCTCGCCCTTGCCGTTGATGCGCTCGCGCGTGGTGTAGTACAGGCCCAGCACGACGTCCTGCGACGGCACGATGGACGGCTCCCCGTTGGCCGGGAACAGCACGTTGTTGGACGCCAGCATCAGGGTGCGGCACTCCATCTGCGCCTCCACCGACAAGGGCACGTGGACCGCCATCTGGTCACCGTCGAAGTCCGCGTTGAAGGCGGCGCACACCAGCGGGTGCAACTGGATCGCCTTGCCCTCGATCAGGATCGGCTCGAACGCCTGGATGCCCAGGCGGTGCAAGGTGGGCGCGCGGTTGAGCAGCACCGGGTGCTCCTTGATGACTTCCTCCAGGATGTCCCAGACTACCGGCGTGCCGGACTCGACCTCCTTCTTCGCGGCCTTGATGGTGGTCGCGATGCCCATCGCCTCCAGGCGCGAGAAGATGAAGGGCTTGAACAGTTCGAGCGCCATCAGCTTGGGCAGGCCGCACTGGTGCAGCTTGAGCGTCGGGCCGACCACGATGACCGAGCGGCCGGAGTAGTCGACGCGCTTGCCCAGCAGGTTCTGGCGGAAGCGCCCGCCCTTGCCCTTGATCATGTCGGCCAGCGACTTGAGCGCGCGCTTGTTGGCACCGGTCATGGCCTTGCCGCGACGCCCGTTGTCCAGCAGCGAGTCCACGGCCTCCTGCAGCATGCGCTTCTCGTTGCGCGCGATGATCTCGGGCGCCTTGAGTTCGAGCAGACGGCGCAGGCGGCTGTTGCGGTTGATGACGCGGCGGTACAGGTCGTTCAGGTCGGAGGTCGCGAAGCGCCCGCCGTCGAGCGGCACCAGCGGACGCAGGTCCGGCGGCAGCACCGGCAGGACTTCGAGCACCATCCATCCGGGCTTGATGCCGGACTTG
>JBDHRZ010000088.1:0-9125 GCA_039807845.1 Rhodoferax sp. | reverse complement strand
GCTCGCTGCGCCTGTCGCCGTGGCAGCGCTTCTGGCACCTGGACCTGCCGTTTGCCACCCCGGGCCTGGTCTGGAACGCCATGGTCTCGATCTCCGGCGGCTGGTTCTTCGTCGTCGCCTGCGAGGCGATCTCGGTGGGCGATCGCACCATCGAACTGCCGGGCATCGGCTCCTACGTCGCCATGGCGATCACGCAGCGCAATCTCGCGGCGATCGGCTGGGCGCTGCTGGCGCTGCTGGCCGTGATCGGCCTGACCGACCTGCTCCTGTTTCGGCCGCTCGTGGCCTGGTCGGACCAGTTCCGGCTGGGCGACACGCGCGCGACGGCGGCGCCCAGGAGCGCGATGCTCACGCTGTGGCGGCGCACGCGCCTGCTGCGCCGCATCGCCGGCGCGCTCAAGCGTGCCCTCGGGCGCTACACGCTCGGCAAGCCAATGACTCCATGGCGCGGCCCGGCGAGCCACACCGGCAGCCGCCGGCTCGCCGATCTGCTGTTCTACGCCAGCTTGCTGGCATTGGCCACCGGGAGCATGTGGTTTGCGCAGCACTTCCTGCGCGCCTTTCCCGCCTCGGAATGGCTGCGCGTGTTCGGTCTGGGTGCACTCACGCTGCTGCGCGTGCTGGTGGTCACGGCGCTGGCGATGCTGGTCTGGATTCCGGTGGGCGTCGCGATCGGGCTCAACCCGGCCTGGACCGCGCGGGTGCAGCCGGTGGTCCAGTTCCTGGCCGCCATCCCGGTCAACCTGCTGTTTCCGATCGCCGTGTACGCCATCGTGCACCTGCGCCTGAACCACGACGTCTGGCTCAGTCCGCTGGTCGTGCTCGGGGCGCAGTGGTACATCCTGTTCAACGTGATCGCGGGCGCGAGCACCATCCCGCACGAACTGCTGGAGATCGCGCGCAACCTGCAGGTCAAGGGTTGGCTGCGCTGGCGCGACGTGCTGTTGCCGGGCATCGCGCCCTACGCGATCACCGGCGCCCTCACCGCCTGGGGCGGCGCCTGGAACGCGACCATCGTCGCCGAGGTCGTGCTGTGGGGCGACCAGCGGCTGGTGGCTCACGGCCTGGGCGCCTACATCGCGACCAGCACCGAAGCCGGTGACTTCGCGCGCATCGCACTCGGCGTCGCCACGATGTGCCTGTACGTGGTCGTGATCAACCGGCTGGTCTGGCGCCCGCTGTACGACGCCGTCGAGCGCCGGTTCCGTTTCGACTAGGAGTCCGCCATGCCCGACGAAGCACTGCTGCGCCTGACTGGAATCCGCAAGACCTTCCCGAAGGCCGCGGGAGAACTGCTCGTGCTCGACAGGATCGACCTGGCGATCCGGCCCGGCGAGATCGTCGGCCTGCTGGGGCGTTCGGGGTCCGGCAAGTCGACCCTGCTGCGCATCATCGCGGGACTGCTCCCCGCCAGCGGCGGCGCAGCCACGTTCCAGGGCCAGCCGATCGACGGGCCGGCCGCGGGCATCGCCCTGGTGTTCCAGCGCTTTGCGCTGTTCCCCTGGCTCACCGTGCTCGACAACGTCTCGCTGGGCTTGCGCGCGCTGGGCGTCGACGACGCACAGGCGCGCCAGCGTTCGATCCAGGCCATCGACCTGATCGGCCTCGACGGGTTCGAGAGCGCCTATCCGCGCGAACTCTCCGGCGGCATGCAGCAACGCGTGGGCTTTGCGCGCGCCCTGGTCGTCGATCCGGTGCTGATGCTGATGGACGAACCGTTCTCGGCACTCGACGTGCTCACCGCCGAGACGCTGCGCACCGACTTCCTGGACCTGTGGACGGAGGGCCGCACGCCGATTCGCAGCGTCGTGCTCGTGACCCACAACATCGAGGAAGCGGTCTTCATGTGCGACCGCATCATCGTGCTGGCGTCCGATCCCGGCCGCGTGCAGGCGCAGATCGCGGTCACCATGACGCATCCACGCGACCGCACGTCGGCCGCGTTCAGCGAGACGGTGGAGAAGGTCTATGCCATCCTCACCGCACGGCCAAAAGCCGTGTCGGGGTCGACAGGGCCCGGTTTCGCCCAAGCGCTGCAGGACGTGTCGATCAATGCCATGGCCGGCCTGCTGGAGACGGTTGCCGCGGCTCCCTACAACGGTCGCGGTGACCTGCCGGTGCTGGCGCACACGCTGCAACTCGAACTCGACGAACTATTCTCTACGGCAGAGGGCCTGCAACGCCTGGGCCTGGTCGAGATCGAGCGCGGCGACATCATCGCGACGCCGGCTGGCCTCGAGTACGCCAACGCCGGCACGCAGGAGCGCAAAGGCATCTTCCGGGCGCACGCGCTGCGCAACGTCCCGCTGGTAGGCCACATCCTGTCCGTGCTGCAGGCGCGCCCCAACGGCAGCGCGCCGCGCATCCGCTTCGAAGCCGAACTCGAAGACCATCTCAGCGCCGAGCAGGCCCGCGAGACACTCGACGCAGCCATCGAATGGGGCCGCTTCGCCGAGGTGTTCGAGTACGACGACGCGTCGCAGTCGCTGCTGCTGGAGCAGTCGCACACGGCGCCGGCGGCGGGCACGGCATCGTGAGTGTGCCCGGCGAGAAGACCTCCACACACGCCGGAGGCAGGTTGCGCCAGACCCAGGCACGCCCGCCGCGCTGCAGTCCGGCGTCGGTCCAGGCAGGCGCGCCCTTGCGCGCGTAGCTGAACTGGATCACCCGGGAATGCGCGCCGAGCATTCCGACGCACGCGCGCACGATGCGCGACACATCCACCTGCGGCAACGAGCGCAGCGGCAGGCCGGAGACGATCGCTGCGACCGGCTGGCCCGAGACGACATCGGCGATGTCTGCCGCGTCGCCGCGCACCACGCGCAGGCCGGGAAAGCGCGCACGCAGGTGGCTGGCGAAGCGCTCCGAACGCTCGATGACGACGAGGCGGTCGCGCGCTACGCCGCGCTTGAGCAGGGCGGCGGTGACGACGCCGGTCCCGCCGCCGAGTTCGACCACACAACCGGACGCCGCCGGGTCCACGAAGCCGGCAAGATGACCGGCCAGGGTGGACGAACTGGGACAGACGGCACCGATGGCGCGCGGCGCCGCGAGGAGCTCCCCGACGAACGCCAGCGCAACGTCCGGCCGTGGAGCGGTACGCCAAGCGCGCACGCGCTCCACATCGAAACCGGGCAGGTGCCGCAGCACGCCGTTGACATAGTGCACAAACGTGTTCATCGCATCTCCCCGCTGCAGCACTGCGCCACGCTGGATGCGACGCGCGGTGCATGCTGCATCATGGCAGCACCCGCAGTTCCTTGACGTCGAATTCGCTCTTGCGCCAGCCCTTGTCGAGCTTGCCGGAAATCTCGACGCGCTGCTCGGTACCGATCGGCTGATCGGGCGGGAAGCGCTTGGGCGAAATCTCGACCTGCATGCTGCCGGTGTCGTCGGCAAAAGTGTATTTCTTCTCGCGGTCGTGCGAGACGATCTTGCCTTGCAGCCTGGCGTATTGATCGTCCTTGCCATCCGCCAGCAGTTGCTTGACCGTCACCAGCGCGGCAGAACTCGGGCCGACGTAGCCGCCGCTGCGTGCTGGCACGGCTGCGGGCCTGGCCGGCGCAGCAACTGCCGCGCCGGAGGCTGCGGACGCGTTCATACCGCCGACGGTGACGGCGGTCGCACTGCCGGCCGTGGTCGGAGCACTTGCGGAAGGCGCCGCTGCACCCGCTGCACCCGCTGCGCTGGTGACAGGCTGCGCTGCGACGACGCCCGCTGTCGACAGGGCGGCGGCCAGGATTACCGGAAAGATGTGCTTGTCCATGATGGGTTTCTCCAATGGGTTGGGTTGCGCAATCGTGTTGCACCAGCGGCATGTCTCGCTGCTGGCCCCGCCATTGAATCCCTGCGAGATGAAGGTTTGCTGAAGAAGGACACACCCCGCGCGGGCAGACTCATGGAGCCGGGAAATCGATCGTGACGCCCAGTCCCGCGCCTCCGATGCCGGGGCCGAAATGCAGTTGCGCCTGATGCAGCAGGGCGATCCTCTTGACGATCGAAAGTCCGAGCCCGCTGCCGCTCTGGCCGGTCCCGAGCACACGAAAGAAGCGCTCGCTCAGACGTGCGCGGTCTGCTGGCGAAACGCCAGGGCCATCGTCACGCACGGCGATGCGCACACCACCGCGATAGGGCAGCGCCTGCAGTTCCACGCGCCCGCCCGGTGCGCCGTAGCGCAGCGCGTTGTCCGCCAGATTGCGCAACGCGCTGCGCAGGAGCACCGGCTGTGCGCGCACGGTCGGCGTCTGGCAATCGATTACGAAACGCTGGCTCTGTCCAATTGGAAAACTGCGCACCAAACGGGCGAACTCGGCCGCCAGGTCGACTGATTCCTGATCCAGCCGTTCGGCCTGCCGCGGGTCGAGCCGAGCCAGGATGAGCAGGTTCTCGACCAGCGCAGTGCAGCGGTCGACCTCCCGGGCCAGCGCCATGAGGCGCTGCGCCAGTTGGGCGGCATCGGTGCCTCCAACCCTGGCTTCGCCAGACTCCCCAGGGAGGTGCGAGACACTTCGCGGGCGGCCCGGCGTCTCCTCGTGAGCGTCCTCGCTCCGTCCCTCGGAGTATTGGCGCACGAGCAGTTGGGTGCGCATGCGCAACGCAGCCAGCGGGGTGCGCAACTCGTGTGCCGCATCGGCGGTGAAGCGACGCTCGGCCTGCAGCGCGTCGTCCAGTCGCGCGAGAACCCCGTTGAAGGCCGACACCACCGGCTGCAGTTCCTGCGGCTCGTCCTGCGTCGGCACGGGGCTCAAGTCCTGCGCGGACTTGGTGCCGATGCGTCGGGCGGTACGTTCGATCGGTGCCAACAGGCGGCGGATGGTGAACCCGCACACCACGCCCAGCAACACCAGCAGCAACAGGGCCGGCCACGCCAGCCCCTGGGCGATTTCCGTCAGAACGCCTGTGCGCTCGTCCCACTCCTGGCCGACCTGCACCTGAAAATCACGCCCGGGGCCGCGCAGCACGTAGACACGCCAGAAGTCGCCCTGCGTCCAGACGTTGAAAAATTGCCCTGAGGCGCGCAGGTCGTCGGAGAACGGCTGAGTCGGTGCACGTTGCGCCCGCGCGAGGACACGCCCGTCCGCTCCGACGATCTGGTAATAGATCTTGAGCCTGGGCGCTGCCTGCGTGCGGCGCGCCAGCGCGGCTGCGGAATCGGCGCCATCCTGCAACTGCGCACCCAGTACCAGCGCGAGCCGCGCCCCTTCCTTCAGCGCATCGTCGAAGACGTCGCTCGTCTCGTGCCAGGCAATCGCCACGACCACCACCAGACTGACGAGCCAGATGAGCGCGCTGACACCGAGCACCGCGAACACCAGCCGCCTGCGCAGCGAATAGCCACGACCCGGCAGCACGCCGATCGTGCCGCCGGCCGGCCGCGCGCGCCGCCAGGTCCCCATGGTCAAGGCGCCGCCAGGCTGTAGCCATGGTGCCGGACGGTGGATATCAGCTCCGCACCGAGCTTGCGGCGCAGGTTGCAGATGTGCACCTCGATCGCGTTGCTCTCCACTTCCTCACCCCAGCCATAGAGGATCTCTTCGAGCTGGCCGCGGCTGAGCACGCGATTGCGACGCAGCATCAATGCATGCAGGATGGCGAACTCACGCGCGGTCAGAGGAACCGCCGCGCCGTCCTGACGCACGTGCTTGCCCGCCGGATCGAGTTCCAGGCCACCGTGACGCAGGATCGGCGCAGGCTGGCGCGCCTCCCGCCGCAGCAAGGCACGGATGCGCGCAGAGAGCTCGTGCAGGTCGAACGGCTTGACGAGGTAGTCGTCCGCTCCCATGTCCAGCCCGTCGACCCGGTCAGCCGGTGTGTCGCGCGCCGTGATGATGATGACCGGGACGCCGGCATTGCGCGCGCGCAGCGCCGTGAGGACGCGGTCGCCCGGGATGCCCGGCAAGCCCCGGTCGAGCAGGACGCACTGGTAGTCGTGCGTGTGCAGCGCCGTGTCGGCCTGGTCGCCGCGGCGCAGCCAGTCGACCGTGTAACCGTCGAGTTGCAGCCAGGACTGCAGCGTTTCACCGAGGGATGGGTCGTCTTCGACGAGCAGAATGCGCATGCGGCGATGTTGGCAAGTGCAGGTGAAGCGAAGCTGAAGAAAGGCGACGTGGTGGCTTGCCCCGGCATACCCTGGAAACCGACGCCCGATTCAACGGGTGCGACCGGGCCCATCGGGCGTCTGCGCCGCCGCGGTCATGATCTCGGGCAAATCGGTCTCGCCGCGGATCGCCGGGAAATGGCGGCGCTCCATCCGGCGGATCGAGACGTGCATCCACACCAGGCCCACCGCCGCCACCGCGAACAGCAGCATGAAGCAGCTCGTCCAGATGCCGATCAGGTCGTTGAGCACGCCAAACGCGATCGGCATGAAGAAGCCGCCCAGGCCGCCGATCATGCCCACCAGTCCACCGACCGCGCCGACGTGCATCGGGTAGTAGGTCGGCACGTGCTTGAACACCGCCGCTCCGCCCAGCGACATCATGAAGCCGAGTACGCCAAGGACGATGGCGCGCTCGGTCACGCCCGGCGCGATCGCGAAGCGGATCGGCCCGTGGATGCCCTCGACGGTGTACTGCGTGTTCGGATAGGACAGCAGGAACAGGCAGGCGAGCGAAACCAGGAACGAGACGTACATGATCGCGCGCGCACCATACCGGTCGGAGAGCACACCGCCCAAGGCACGAAACACCGCTGCGGGCAGCGCGAAGGACGCCGTCAGCATGCCGGCGGTGCGCACGTCCAGACCATGCGCGCCCATGTAGTAGCGCGGCAGCCAGGACGCGAGCGCGACGAAGCCGCCGAACATCAGTGTGTAGTAGGTCGAAAAGCGCCAGACCTGCAGGTTGCGCAGCGGCGCCAGTTGCTGCGCGAGCGTCGGCCCCTGGCGAACGCCCGCCTGTTGCGCGCGCGTGAGCGGATCTTCCTGTGCGACGAGGAAAAACAGCACGCCCATGACGAGCAGCGACACGCCGTACACGTTGGCCGCGCTCTGCCAGCCGATCGCGGCCGTCAGCATGGGCGCAAAGAAGCTCGTCACCGACGCACCCGAATTGCCCACGCCGAACAAGCCCAGCGCAGTGCCGGCGCGCTCCTTGGGATACCAGCGCGAGACATACACCACGCCGACGGTGAAGCCACCACCGGCCAGCCCGATGCCCAGCCCGATCGCCAGGATCGCGGCGAACGAGCGCACGTGCGGCAGCAAAAAGGTGCACCCGGCCACCAGCAGCATGAGCAGCGTCATGATGCGCCGCGCACCGTAGCGCTCCGCCCAGATACCCAGCAGCACGCGCCCGAGCGATCCCGTCAGCACGGGTGTGGCGACCAGCACCCCGAAGGCCGTCTCGGAGAGTTGCAGTTCACGCTGGATGTCCAGACCGACGATCGAAAAGATCACCCAGACCGCAAAGCACATGCCGAACGCGAGCGTGCAGATCGCCAGGGCACGGCGGCGCTCGCTTTCGGTCGGCGCCATCGTGGCCCTCGCATCGGCAACCCTGGCAAATCCCAGGATCGCTGCTCCTGGGCTCAGCGTTGCACGCCGGCGGCGCGCCCGTGCTCGCGGATTCCCTGACAGCGGATGCAGCGCTTGGCGGTCGGGTAGACCGCGAGGCGCGCGTACGGGACCGGTTCGCCGCAGTCGATGCAGGTGCCGAACGTACCGGCGGTGATGCGTGCCTGGGCCGCGACGATGTCGCGCAATTCAGTGCTGTCGCGCGCCACTTCCGCGGTGCTGATCTCGGTCAACTGGTTGGCCGTGGAAATGTCACCGGCATCGGTCGTGCCGGCCAGGATGTCGTCGATGGTCTCCTCCTGCAGGCCAGCAAGCCCGGCGCGGATCTCTTCCTGCATCACCTGCTTGCGCGCGGTGAGCTTGCGGGAAAGTTCGTCGAGTTCGGCGGCAGTCAATTCACTCATGGTGCAACTCCAGTACATGCAGGAAGGCAAACCCGCGCAACGCCAAGTCGGTCACACGTCTGCCTCTATCGTATCCGAGAAGACCGGTGGCACCGCTCGCTGTCAACCGCGTGACGACAGCGCCCGCCGGATCCAGCCCGCCACCGACGCCGCACCAGCACGTGATCGGTTAAATTTCGTACCCATATGACGACACCCCGCCGATCCCCTACCCTGCTGCCGCTGCGCGGCGTCCGCGTCCTTAGCCTGGCGCTGAACATCCCTGGCCCGGCCGCGCTGATGCGCCTGCGCACGCTGGGCGCGCAATGCAGCAAGATCGAGCCACCGGCGGGCGACCCGCTCGCGCACTACGACAAGGCCGCCTACGCCACCATGCACCAGGGCGTCAAGGTATCCACCGTGGACTTGCGTCAGGACAAGGGTCAGGCCAGGTTGCGGCGCGTGCTCGCGCGCACCGACGTGCTCCTGACCTCGTTTCGCCCGTCTGCGCTGGCCAGGCTCGGACTGGACTGGAAGCCGCTGCACAAGGCCTGTCCGCAGCTGTCGATGGTGGCGATCGTCGGCGCCTCGGGCGCACGCGCCGAGGAGCCCGGCCACGACCTCACGTACATGGCAGAGCACGGTCTGGTAGCCGGGCTGCAGTTGCCGCCAACCGCGTTCGCCGACATGGGGGGATCGCTGATGGCCGCGCAAGCGGTACTCGCGGCAGTGCTGGAACAGCGGCGCGCCGGCAAGGGCGTGCGCATCGAGGTGGCGCTGGCCGATGCGGCGGCCTACCTGGGCCTGCCGCACCACTGGGGCCTGACGCTACCCGGCACGCTGCTCGGCGGCGCCCATGCGGGCTACCGCGTGTACGCCTGCCGCGGTGGCCGGGTGGCGATCGCGGCACTCGAACCCCACTTTGCAGCCTCGCTGTGCCAGGTCGTCGGTGTCAACGACACCGGCCCGCGCGCACTCTTCGAGCCAAGGGCACACGAGCAGGTCGCGCGCTTCTTCGCCGAGCGGACGTGTCGGGAACTCGACGCCCTGGCCCGACAGCACGACCTCCCGCTGCACTGCCTGCCCGATTGAACCTGCAAACCGCCATTGACCGCCTGCAAACGTCTCATGGGCCGCGCGAATGCGTGCTTCAGCGGCTTCGATTGAAAGGGGCCCCATCGTGTCCGACTGGTACCGCATCGCCAACGCCGCCGCCATCCCCACCCCCA